>JALZUH010000209.1 GCA_023301645.1 Akkermansiaceae bacterium | reverse complement strand
GAGGGGTTACACTGCTTCTTGTTCTCACCGTGAGCTTGGAATCGAACGATCTCCGAGTCGCCCTTGGTATTGGTATAGTAGACGTAGAATCTACCAGAGCTCAGGTAGTCCTTACTGAATGCCATGCCGAGAAGGCCTTGTTCATTCATGCGCACTGTGATGCGCTCTTTGATATCGAGAAACCGTGTGCTCTGCCCACTCGCTAGGTCAAGAATCTGGATGGTGCCTGGTTTTTCAACAACCCACAGGCTCTCGGGCAGTCCCGAGGGGGACTCAGCCCATATCGGCTCGTCAAAGCCAGAGGCAAGTAGCTTCGTGCCAACTTCTGCCGTAGCGGCTGCTGGGAGCAGGATGAGAGCTATGGCTAGAAGTAGGCGCGTGCGCATTGTGTTACTTCTTGGTTATTTCTTTGATTTTCTTAGAGACAGCGTCTTTCCCCTCGGCGACGACTTTTCCATTAGCGTCGACGACGACATAGGTAGGGACTCCTTGGCTGTATTTGACCAGCCCTGCTTTTTCGAGGTTGCGCTCCATGACGGTAGGCCATGTGAAATGTGACTTCTTAGCCCATGCTCCTGCACTCTTGTCATCAGAGTCAAAACTAGCGTGAATAAGCTCAATACTGTCATTACCTGCGATCTCTTTATTATATTTGGCCACTAACTGTGGCACACCTTCGACACAAGGTGGTCACCAGCTAGCTGAAAAGTAGAGCACGTAATACTCAGGATTCTTCTCAGGTGTGTATGGCTGGTATGCTGCACCGTCGAATTTGGTGAGGTGCTTGTTAAGCCCGTCTACGAAGGTGGCAGCATTCGCATTCGCTGCAGGTTGAGCTTGCTTGCTGATCCATGCTTGGTCGTCGCTGGATAGGAGATTTAGGGCGAAGCTTACCTTTTTCGAGTCTTTGATAACGGTGACTTCGCTAGCACTGTGGCTCACGTAGTCAGCGTCAAACGTGTCAGAGCCATTGGCACTTGTCCATGTCCTTGCGCTAAGGATGCCAGCGCAGCTCAATATGGATAGACCAGTAATTAATGTTTTTTTCATGGTGATGTTCATTATTTAAACCCTAGTGCCCATTAGGTAAAATGATTTTTTGAGTTGCGGGGAGTTTATCGTGAGTTTCTCTCACAGAGACTTGCCATCTTAGGCTTCATAAAGCATCTTGCTCGCAGAATAAACCGACAATCTAATCCACCAGTAATACCATATCACGATGAAGAATGACATTTCCACAACACTATTTAAAGAGGCTAAGAACATCATCCCCGGAGGAGTAAACTCGCCGGTAAGGGCATTTCGCAATGTCGATGGTGATCCATTCTTTGTCGATAAGGCGAAGGGCTGCCGCATCACAGATGTCGATGGTAATGAAATGATCGACTACGTGGGCACATGGGGGCCAGCGATTCTCGGGCACGCTCCTGAGTCTGTTATTAATGCCGTGGGCGATGCGGCTAAAAATGGTGTTTCCTTTGGTATTCCTAATCCGTTTGAGGTGGATATGGCGCGTCTAATTGTGGACTGGGTGCCATCAGTCGAGAAGGTGCGCATGGTGAGCTCTGGCACAGAGGCGACGATGAGTGCTGTTCGACTCGCTCGTGGATACACCGGTAGGGATAAGGTTATCAAGTTTGAAGGCTGCTACCACGGTCATGTCGATAGCTTGCTCGTGGCAGCAGGGTCAGGCGCGCTCACTCACGGTAAGCCTGACTCGGCAGGTATTCCAGATGCCTTTGCGGCAGAAACAATCATTCTGCCTTATAATGACCTCGGAAGGGTGGAGGAGGTATTTGCCAAGATGGGGGAGCAGATCGCAGCCGTGATCGTAGAGAGTTACCCAGCAAATGCAGGGCTTATTTTCCCGAGGGAGGGATACTTGCAAGGATTGCGCGACCTCACCACAGAACATGGATCTGTATTTATCTTTGATGAAGTGATGACGGGCTTCCGTGTAGCTAAGGGCGGAGTGCAGGAGCTAGAGGGTATAACGCCTGATCTTACGGCTATGGGTAAAGTGATCGGTGGGGGACTTCCTGTGGGAGCCTTCGGCGGCAAGGCTGAAATCATGGACTATCTCGCACCTGATGGACCTGTATATCAAGCTGGCACACTCAGTGGTAACCCACTCGCCATGGCAGCAGGTATGGCACAACTACGTGAAATGGAGCGCATTGGTGGCTACGCCAAGCTAGAAGTTCTAGGTGCTCGCTTAGAAGCGGGGATTAGAGGGATTCTTAAGCAGAAAGGTCTGCCGTATCAGCTTAACCGTGTAGGTTCGATGTTCTGCCTATTCTTCACAGAAGAAGAGATTGTCAACCTAGACTCAGTCATGACGGCTGATACCGCTAAATTTAAAAAGTTCTTCACCTCCATGCTCAAGCAGGGAATCTACATGGCACCGAGCCCTTATGAAACTGGCTTTATTAGTGCTGCACATGGTAACGAGGATATTGACCAGACGCTCAATGCTATGGATCAGGCGTTTTCTGAAATATAGGAGAGGGAAAGGGGCTGAATTTTGGTTATTATTGAGGGTAGGGTGCCTATGTTTTCATTTACACATAAAAAGTAAATAACTGGATTGGTGATATCTATGTTAGTAGCTTACAGTCATCTATAAAATGTTAAATCTGAAGCTTTTTATTGGATGCATGTTTCAGGTGAGCTCTTTCAAGGTGTTTGCATTATGGGTTGATATGGTGTCTTCGAAGCTATCTTGAGCATTCTATCTTAGTGTGTTGATTAGTTCTCGTGTTAAGTCTGGCTGTAGGCGGGCTTGAGTGCGATTTTGATTCTTTATTGCTTTTTTTGAATTTATGTAACCTGTTTATTTTCAATAAGTTATGAATAAATTTACTTTTTATTTATTTAGTGATTTAAGGTGCTTATAGGTGCTGCAAATGCCACGTAAAAGCCGCGCATTGGCGCAGAATAGCAGGTGTGCGTGTTGGGTTTTGAGTGTGCAGGTTTGACTTG
>JALZUH010000208.1 GCA_023301645.1 Akkermansiaceae bacterium | reverse complement strand
TACACGTAGGGTAGGGCTTCGGCGCGTGACTCGATGTTGGTGCTGTTGTTGAGGAGTTCTTGGATGGGGT
Source organism: Akkermansiaceae bacterium (assembly GCA_023301645.1). Lineage (GTDB taxonomy): Bacteria > Verrucomicrobiota > Verrucomicrobiia > Verrucomicrobiales > Akkermansiaceae > Oceaniferula. Next base: position 4,769 of record JALZUH010000208.1, on the reverse strand, counting down.
CCCATCTGGCTGAGAGGAGGGCTTCGCGGGCGGAGTCTGGCATGGTGACTGCGAAGGATTCTGCGCCGTAGGTGACTTCCATGTTTTCGAGGTCGATATTGACTTCGACTTTCGGGTCGGCTTCTACGGCGGCGGAGAGTTTCTCAATCTGCTCAATAGGGGCGCAGACGCAGGGCATGCCGATGCCTGTGGAGTTCCCAAAGAAGATCTCGGCGAAGCTCTCAGCGATCATGGCTCTGTAGCCGCAGCGGTAGATGGACTGGGGGGCGTGCTCGCGGGATGAGCCACAGCCGAAGTTAGGCCCTGCGAGCATGATGGATGCTCCAGCGTAGCGCGGGTCGTCGAGGGGGTGGTCGAGGGAGTTCCCTGCATCGTCGAAGCGGATGTCATAAAACATGCCTTCTGCGAGGTCGTCGAAGGTGACGCACTTGAGAAAGCGGGCTGGTATGATGCGGTCGGTATCAATATCGGCTCCGGGGACGAATACGGCGGTGCCTGATACGTGGGTGATTGAGGAAATAGACATGGGAGAGAGTGGTAAAAGGTGGGAGTGGTGGTGACAGGTGCTGGATGTCGGGTAGCGGGGGCTTAGACGGCGAAGACTTCGCGCGCGTCGGCGATCTCGCCAGTGATGGCGGCTGCTGCGACCATGAGCGGGCTCATGAGGACGGTGCGTCCTGTGGAGCTGCCTTGGCGTCCCTTGAAGTTTCTATTCGATGATGAGGCGCAGAGCTGGTCACCTACGAGCTTGTCAGGGTTCATGGCAAGGCACATGGAGCAGCCTGCGTCGCGCCACTCGAAGCCTGCGTCGATGAAGGCTTGGTCGATGCCTTCTTTCTTACAGAGGGCGGCGGTGATTTGTGAGCCGGGGACGGCGAGGGCGGTGATGCCTTCGGCGACTTTCTTACCTGCTAAATACTGGGCGACTTCGCGGAAGTCAGATATGCGGCCATTGGTGCAGGAGCCGATGAATGCTACGTCAATGGCGGTGCCTTTGATGGGGGCACCAGCGGGTAGCTTCATGTATTCGAGGGCTTCGGTGATGATTTCCTTTTCGGTGGCATTCTTCGCCTCAGATGGATCGGGGATGTTTTCTGTGATGGCGATACCGTGGTCGGGTGAGATTCCCCATGTGACGGTGGGGGCGATGTCTTCTGCCTTGATATTGACGACGTCTTCATACTCGGCGTCGGCGTCAGAGGCGTAGGATGACCAGCGTGCTACGGCACTGTCCCACTGGTCAGCACTTGGTGCGTGTGGGCGGTTTTTGAGATACTCGTAGGTGGTTTCGTCTGGATTGACGTAGCCACAGCGTGCTCCTCCTTCGATGGACATGTTACATACGGTCATGCGCTCTTCGAGGGTGAATTCGTCGAAGACGCTGCCGCCGTATTCGTAGGCGTAGCCGATGCCGCCATTGGCTCCGAGCTGGCGGATGATGTGGAGGGCGACGTCCTTGGCGTAGACGCCGGCTTGGAGGGTGCCGTCGACATTGATGCGGCGGACATTGAGCTTCTCCATGGCGACGGTCTGGGTGGCGAGCACGTCGCGCACCTGTGTGGTGCCGATGCCGAAGGCGATAGCTCCGAATGCTCCGTGGGTGGCTGTGTGTGAGTCACCACAGACGATGGTGGTGCCGGGCTGGGTGATGCCTTGCTCTGGGCCGACAATGTGGACGATACCCTGCATGCCAGAGGCGAGGTCGAAGTAGGTGATGTCGAATTCTTCGACGTTTTTGCGCAGCTCGGTGATCATCTTGTCAGCGAGTGGGTCTTTAAACGGGCGCACTTGATTATCCGTGGGCACGATGTGGTCGACGGTGGCAAAGGTGCGGTGAGGATACTTAACAGTGAGATTAAGGTCACGTAGCATACCGAAGGCCTGTGGGCTGGTGACTTCGTGAATCAAGTGTGTGCCAATAAATAGCTGGGTTCGGCCGTCTGCTAATGTGCCAACGGTGTGTTCGTCCCAAACTTTTTGATATAAATTCTTACCCATAATCAGTGATGTTTACAGCGAGCTTGTTGCTCGCTGTGCTGGGTTGCTTTTATCCCATATTTGAAGAAAGGCAAATCTGGAAATCGAGGGTGGAGAAAGAAGTTTTCCCTCGTGGTGGGTGTGGTGGGTGTGGTGGGCATTTTGACAGAGCCCAGCCTAAGCTGAGCTCTGTCAGCCTTCCCAAGGGGGTGGGAAGGAACAACAACGCACGTCCCTTAACGGAACGAACTAATAGACGCGCTGCAGGTAGCTATGGTCACAAGGGGTTCACTTTTTTTGATGTTTTTCTTATTTATTTATTTTTTAGGTGATGAATGTTGTATGAAAGCCTTTAGTTCAGGGGATTTTAACAATGTCGATCTATGTGGAAAATTTTATTATTATTGGTGATTAGTAGCTCTTTTGGGCTTGTGAGAGCACATACGGTCGAGACGGTGGCGTTGTCATTTCTGGAAACAGGGGATTCGTGGCAAGTGGAGATACTTCTGGATGCTTCATTAGCGGTGCCTGATCTGAGGGATGATCCAGAGTCGCTGCAGCCTGAGCGTGAGTGGCTCTCTAGTCGGAGTGATAGCGAACACCAGCTCATGCGGGTGGAGGCAGAGCGATACTTGCGTGAGGCGATTAGCTTTAGCCATGATGGGGCAGCTGTGTCTTATGATATGGTCTTTACTGATTATATGGCGAGTCCACCGGTGTTTCCAAAGCTACTCAACGGTGGTGCCTATATGACGGTGCATCTTTTCGGCGAGCTTGGTGGTGAGCATGGCGATTTTAGCATTCATGCTGCGACTGATAATTCATTCGACATTGTGATCATCATGGATGCTCCAGCTGAGGATTCTGGTGCAGGTTCTCAGGTGGATCCTGAGTCTGTGGATAAGAGCTACTTTACCGTTTTATCAGGTGAGACGACGGCTTTATTTACGACTAGCTCGCAGGGGGTTGAGAATATTCCAGAGGAGGGTGGGTATTCGCTACTCAATCTGGGCTTTAGGCATGTCATTCCTGATGGGCTCGATCATATGTTCTTTATTCTGTGCCTTTTCCTGCTGGCTCGTCGCTGGCGGCCATTGATGATGCAGTCGCTTGTCTTTACGCTAGCGCATTCATTGACACTTGGCTTGGTGGTCTCGGGGGCATTACAGCTGACTAACTGGCCGACCTTTATCGAGCTGAGTATCGAGCCGCTGATTGCGGTGAGTATTCTCGTGCTTGCGGTGGAGAATATAGTGCGCAAAAAGTTCTCTAAGAGCCGCTATATCGGGGTCTTTATCTTCGGCCTTATCCATGGGTTGGGCTTTGCAGGTAGTCTTGGCTCTGCACTTCAGCTCAGTGTGCAGGATCAGGGGTGGATTTACCCCTTGGCAATGGCGAACTTGGGCGTGGAGTTAGCGCAAGTTTGTGTGATCTTGGGGGCGTGGATACTGACGATTCCCCTCATCAAGCATAAGTCCTATCCAGTCTTCGAGCGTGGCTGCTCTGTGGTGATCGCCTTGATCGCTGGCTGGATGGTTATCGAGCGGGTGCTGCTTTGATTATTTGAATGTGATTCTTACTCCCTTGGAGCGCCATTTCTTGGTGATTTGCTCTTCGAGCTCGTCGTAGCTACGGCCATTGAGCAGGACTTCGAGGGCTGCGTCACCCTCTTTGCCTTCTTTGAGTGCTTTGAGAAAGGCGGTGATGTTACTGCGGTCATCTTCCATGTGGAAGAAGTAGTAGGTGATGAGTAAGCCTAGGCCGTAGTTGAAATTACCATTCTGGGTGAATTGCCCATAGGACATGGTCATGTATGATTTCAGGTCAGGGGCGTCAAATTCCGTTCCCATATTTCGCCCACCATTATTGTCTTTGCCGTAGGCGGTGGCGTATTCCTTGATGGCAGAGGCATTGGTTTTCACTAAGAACTTCCCCGAGCGGTAGGGTGTGGTGGCGCAGTAATCAGCCATGCCTTCTGAGAACCAGCCTATGGCACCAGATGCGTAATATTCACCGTCGGTGAGCTGGTGGATGATTTCGTGCGGGAGTGTTTTATTCGATTTGTCGTGGTCGAACATATAGCTGCTGCCGACTTTTTTCACTCCTAGGCTTGTGAGTGGGACGAGGATGGCATCTTTAGCAGGGAAGTAGGCGCCTGCTGAGCCTATGGGGCCGCCATTTTTCAGGTAAGTCTCCTTCGTCTCAAAGAGTAAGATTTTATTACGATGCTGCTCACCGGGGACGTGTGCCTTCATCGATGAGATGGGTAGCTGTCTGTAGAGTTCACGCGTTGCTTCGAACATGACGGCAAACTTGGTGAGGACACTCTTGGATAGGCGGACATCGCAGGTGAATTCGTAGTTAGGACTGTGGTAGATGAATATGTTCTCTTCCTTGTTTTCAGTAACGGCAGAGGCTTCGGTGCTCACGCTCACTGAGACGATACCGGGCCACGGGGCGTCGAAGTTTTCCTTGAGCCCGTGCTCATCGATGAGGTCTTGTGTGCTTTTGCGTTTGTTTTTTTTAGACTTCTTCTTTGAGGTTTGCTTTGCCGACTCAGCTTCGTCGGCTTCGGCTTGCATGGAGGCTTTCAGAAAGTCGACGTCTTGCTGGCTGAGCTTAGTGAAGGGGATATCGTGAGTCTTACCATTGCTATCGAGCTTGAGCTTGGCGCTATCCTCATCAATCTCAACGACGGTGGCTTCTATCTCTCGTCCCTGTGTATCGGTGAAGGTGCGTGCCGATAGCTCGTGTGCGTGCAGACCTGCAAACGTGACGATGGCCGACAGGAT
>JALZUH010000207.1 GCA_023301645.1 Akkermansiaceae bacterium | reverse complement strand
TATCACGGTGGTTGGTTGGTTTGGTTTTAGTTCAACCGCATGCTATCGCATGCAGCTAACCAACCACCACTAGTTTTAACGATCTGTGGGACACTTCCCTAAAAAGCGCTGAGTGATCAGAGCTGGGTCATCTCGTAATGGGTAAAAAAAACAGCCAGCTTATTGTTCATAAGCTGGCTGCAAGAGTATTAGTTTTAGTCGTTGGATCGCTTACTCAAATGGTGACTCTTCTACCGTTGTTGTTTCAACAATAGTCATACCATATGTCTTAAGGATTGGAGCGACTGTATCGGAGTTAAACGTTGCGCCACCTTCGTAGTGAAGAACGACTGATTTCTCGATGTATGCTCCTGAAATACCAGCTACCTTTTCTAAAGCCGCACGGGCTTTGTCATTAGTTCCGTCTCACCGCGGGCCACTGACGTCGAGTTTAACAATCGATGTAGGGATCGGGAGGTTTTCTTGGCTGAAGGATGTTAGGCCGAGGCCTTTTGTTGCGAGTGCTGCCTGCACCTTCTTCTCGTCAAGAGAAGCGCCATCTTTCATGAGGACTGTGCCACGAAGGCCTGAGAGTAGCACTTTGGCTACACCTTCTTGGGACTTAAGAGCCAAACTGACTCTAGGTGTAAGTCCTCATCCTTTACCGCTGGCTTGCACGACATATGCGGCCACTTGCGTGCTTACTTCCTGCTGTGCTACAGGTGCCTTACTTGAATCTTCAGCGTATACAGGAAGTATCGCGAGTCCAGTGGCAGCTAGAGCAGTGATTAATATTGTTTTTTTCATAGTTCTTACAGTAGTTGATACCTTTGCTAAAATACATGTTCTGGCTAGCATGGCAAGGTGTCTTGTTGGTAGATTTCACCTCTAGTTTGGCTCTTCGCTGTTACTAGCAATACTCATGATGCGCCCTTTGGATAGGTCGAAGGGGGTGATTTCTAAGTTAACGACGGTGTCAGTCTTAATCTGTGCGTGCAGATCGATGAGAGCGAGGGGGATATGTCCGATGATGACCTTACCATTGGGTAGGGATACATGGTAGACTTTATCACTTGGTGAGTCGATAACGGTGCCTGTGGTGAGAATAGGTGGGTCAAACATGATGTGAATTTCGTGTGAGTGAGACTTTTCTTAGCCGATGTCTTTCCACTTCACAAGAGATAGTAGCGGGGCGAAGCCGTCATGATGCCAGAACAGGCTTGGTTTCTGGGCTTGGCCAAGTGGGCAAATACGGTGAGCGGTAGGTAATAAGTCACTTATCGCGGCTGCGCGATCGTGGTCATAGGGGTGCAGTGAGACCGTAGAGAGGAAGTGAGCTTCAGGGCCAAGAGCGTCTTGGGCTTCTTGGGTTGCTTCCGTTGCGTTTGAGCTGGCTAGGAGGCCATCAGGTATTGGTCGGACGTAGATGCAGCAATTGGTGCATGATAGTGCGAGCTCACTGGAGCTATCGTAGATGACGGTCCAGTCTAAGTTACTGGGGCTTTCCCACAGTTGATTAGTGGCTGTGATATTGGCCGCTTTGAATCGAGTTGTTTCTCGTAAGTTTCTAATCGCTCCTGCTTCAGAAAGGTTCAGCGGCTCAGGAGGGTGTTCTGTAGCATAGTGCTGCATTTCTTCTGCCAGAAGCTCGGCGAAGGCTTTTGCTTCTGATGGAGGAAGATAGAATGCGTGAGGGGAAAGACAGCCCCGCTGATTATAAAGTGAGGTGTCACGTGCTGCCAGTAGTGCGGCTTGCTTAAAGTCGCTCTCGATAATACCTATGGACAGCTTATGTCCATGAGGGATGAAGATTTGATCAGGACGTAGATGCTCATAGATGGCAGCGATGGTGTCATCTGAGCCAATGGCAATAACGGCATTAGCACGTAGCCAGTGCTGTTCAGTGAGCTGGCTTGTGGTTTCGATCATGCCGTTTAGCTCGCTAGGAAAGGTGCTGATCCACTCAGTAAGCTCGGCTAAGCCAGATGAGGGGAGTTTGATGACACTGCGGGAGCCAAGGAGCAGAGCTCTTATGAGGCTTTGGAATGCGGCGTGAGGGGTGTTTCCACTGACGATGTGGAGGATATGGCTGGGTGCGCATGCTCTGGTCTTTAGCTGGCTGGGAGTATCTTCGTCGCTGTGGTGAATACTGGCGTAGCTGTCGAGGGCGTCTGCGCGTCCTAGCTCGACACGGAGCCATGACGAAAGGTCCTTAGCCGTGATCGAACCGAGAAGCTCAATACAGAGTGGGTGAGTGCATATTTCAGCGAGCAGGGGAATTCTATCAATGGTTTTCATGCTTCAAGATCTGAGGGTTGCGTCTGCTGCGCGTGAGCAGCCGCGTGGGATGGCGGACGGGTCACGCCCGAGTAATATGAAGGAGTTCTTGCCCGTGGCGATGGCGATATCTTGGGTGCGTATCGCCATGACTGAGTGGATATTCATCAGGTCATAGATGACGAGATGGCCGGGCTGCCCATCGAGGGCTTCTTCATCGGTGAGTGGATCGATCACACGTATACGTGTCCAGCTAGGGCCTTGGTGTGCGTCGTCAAGACCCGTGGTGTAGAACTGGCTGCTGAGTTCTGTCATCGAGTATTCATTGATGACTTGGTCACTTGTGAGGCCGAGGTGTTGCTCAAAAAGCGCGTAGAGGTCTTTTTTCTCAAGGTGGCGTTTGGTGCCCTTGTAGCCTCCTGTCTCCATCGCCCAGCTGCTCGCGGGGAGTGTGATCGGGGTGGGGCTGTCTGCTAGGTTTTCAAATAAATAAAGAAAGGCGAGTGCTGTTCCTAGTATGGCAACAGGTTGATTGGAAGACTCAGAAGAGTTCTTGATGGTGCTGATAATGGATTCGATGTCCATTTCCCCAGTTTGGTCGATTGGCCAGATTGAGTTTGGAGAGGTTTGGGAACCTGTGGCGTATTGATCATCGATCACCCCCATCATGTGAGAGAGCGATGACTGTGGTGCGTCTTCTGGCTTGGGCGTGAGGAAGATGAATTGAGTCGGCCTCTCAGCGTCTGGTAGCTCTAGCTGCTGCCAGCAGGCGATGATCGAGCGCTCATAAGTGTCGAGTGTGGGGAAGTGGTGCTGGCCCTTGATGTCTTGAGTGGTCCCTGACGTGGTGAAGGTGCGCGATATATGCTCACTGGGAAATGAGATGATGGGGATGTCGGGTATTTTGAAAACATCCGTTGTTAGAGCTGGGATATCTTCCCATCGGGTTATATTGTTAAGGTTTTTCCCGAGTTTCTGGCAGTAGTTCCTGTAGGCAGAATTTGCTGAATACTGCTGAGTAAATAGTTCGTAAGCCTTTGAGTTAAAGGGTTCTTGTTGGTTTGTGGCTTCTAAACACGATGCGGTGAAGTTAGACTGAAGTGTTAGATATGAGGGCATAACAAAATTTCTGCACAATGATGGTGAAAAATGTGTGACAATCAAGCGTCCTTTGCTTATCAACCACTTCGAACAAGCGCATTGAACAGGAGTCTTACTATAAGGGGAACGTTCAATTGTCTCAACACAACAAAAAAAACATGAATACATTATCAAACCTATACCTCGGCAACGCTGCCTTTGATAGCATTGCAGGCGGTTTCAAGAGTGTGATGGATGGCCTCGGCTCATTCGGACCATACATCGTTGCGATCATTATTTTCCTAATCGGAAAGTTTGTAGCTGGCAAAATTCGCGACATCCTCGTGAAAATCCTCAGTAAAACATCACTTGACGACAAAGCTAGCAAGCTAATCGGCGGTGACGCTGGGTTCTCTAAGCTTATCGCAAGCGTCGTATATAGCCTCCTCCTTCTTTTCATCGTCATCCTCGCTCTTTCTAAGGCAGGCATGAGTGATGCAGTAGAGCCTCTTAAGGACATGTTTGATTCCTTCGTTGGATTCATTCCTAAGGCATTCGGTGCTGCTGTTCTCGGATTTATCGCTCTCTTCGGAGCTAAGATCGTTAAAGGTCTTCTTGAGAATGTATTAGTAGGTGCACGTGTTGATGAGCGTCTTGGCAACAAGTCAGGTGAGACTCGTATCGCTTCAGCGATTAGTGTTGCTGTATTCAGCTTCATCCTTCTCATGTTCATCCCTCAGGTTCTTGCTGAGCTTGGTCTTACTCAGATCTCTGAGCCTATTGCAGGTATCACAGCGTCTATCCTTAATTCTGTTCCTAACATCATCATCGCTGGTGTTGTATTGGCTATCGGATTCCTCATTGCACAGATTGCACAGAAGCTTATCAAAAACCTTCTCGATGCATCAGGCGTAAACGCTATGCCTGCTAAGCTAGGTCTTAGTGTTCCTACTGAAGGTTCACGTTCTATCTCATCTGTAGTTAGCTTTGTTGTAATGATCTCTATCGTGGTTGTGATTGTTTCACAGTCAATCGAGCTTCTTCAGCTTCCACTTCTTACAAATCTCACAGGAGATCTTGTAGCTGGCTACTTCAACATTCTTGTTGCAATCATCATCTTCGGATTTGGTCTTCTTGCTTCTAAGTTTGCTTTCGAAAAGCTTGAAGGTGGTAACCTTCTTCTTGCTAAGGTTGCTCGCGTAGCAATCCTTGTCATGACTGGTGTTGTTGCACTTCAGCGTTCACAGGTTGCTCCTGAACTTACAGGCTTCCCGTTCGTTGCTGCTATCTCAGCTCTTGCATTCGCAGGTGGTGTTGGTGGTGCTATCGCACTCGGACTTGGTGGTAAGGACTACGTTACACGTTGGTTCGACCGCAAAGGTTAATCCTGATTGAAAAATCACTTAGCTGTAGCACGTCATTGTGCTGCAGCTTTTTTGTGCCTTTTTCTCGAGCTTGGAGAGATTAATTGAGGAAATACCTGAGGGGGAGATTCTGGGCAAGATAGCTTATTGAGGTGAAATTTTATCTAGTAATTTTAAGTGACTTGTTGTTATATCAACACGTTCTTAATCATCTGCAAATAAGCATTTAGTTTGTTATTATCTGACTCACCATTTGCTTACTTATTTTATTATTTACCCTATATAACCCCGTCATCTATGAAATCATCGAAGAAATTCATTCTGCCCTTTACTGCCGCTTTAATGGTAGGAGCATGCGCTCCTTTGCCAGCTCCTTATGAGCCACAACGTCAGCTAGACGTTCCTGCACCATTGACTACAGATCAGCAGACTATTCTCGATATCAAGGAGCGTGAGGATCAGAAAGAAGCTGAAGCAGCTCAGGCTGCAGCAGCAAAAAAGAAGGCTGAGGACGCAGCGGCATCATTACCAAATACTCAGCCAAGTTACACTCCACCAGTGGCTCCGGTTAAAAAGTTCTACCCTACAGCAGCAGCTGCACCGGGTAGACTTGGTTATGTGTTCAACCCATACACTCAGAGCCTTGTCAATGTGAAGGGCATCGCCTCTGGTCGTCTTGTAGTAGACCCTAACGATAGCGACCCAACACACAAGTTCCGCGTGCCATAGGCATCTTGATGTGAGGCTGAGCAGGCGATCTAAGCCTGCTTACACAACGTTGTAGTTAACGTTACTTTTAAGAACCGATGTTGCTTTTTAAGCGCGTCGGTTCTTGCATTTAGGCAGATCTCTGCCACAGATTATAGGTAAATGAAACGTATCGCGGTTTTAGGAAGTGGTTTACTTGGTGGCTCGATCGCGCTGGCAGTGCAGGAGTATTTGCCGAGTGTGAAGGTTTGCTTATGGGGGCGCCGCGAGGAGTCAGTTGCGGAGGCTCTTACACTCGGTATTGGAGAGTCCACCAGTGATCTAGCCAAGGCTGTTACTGGAGCGGATTTGATTATTTTGGCGTCACCTGTCGGGGCGATGGCGAAGATAATTAGCGCGGCGATTGCAGTGTGTGATTTATCAGATGTGATCATTACCGACGTAGGCAGTGTGAAGGCAGAACCTTTGAGCGCGCTCGGAGATCTTGCCGCAGAAGCTAGCAGTATCTATTTGGGGAGTCACCCTATGGCTGGCTCTGAGCAGGCAGGAGTTCAGGCTGCTCAGTCAGATTTATTTCAGCAAGCTGCCTGTATTATTACCAATGACATGAACCATGCTGAGGAGCATGTCATTAAGCTGAGTGGTTTCTGGGAGTCGATAGGCTGTAAGTGTCATCACACCTCTGCTCAGGAGCATGACGAAATGGTGGCGCGTATTAGTCATTTCCCTCATCTACTGGCATCAGTAGGGGCTCTTGTCGGGCTCAAGCATTCTGATTATAGCGCGCTGGCGGGCAATGGCCTACGCGATACCACCCGAGTAGCATCGGGCAATGCATCGATGTGGGCGGAAATCATGCTCAGTAACCGAAGTGCCATGAAGGCCCCTATTGAGGAAGCTATTAAACATTTGCGAGAAATGCTTGCTTTGCTGGAGGATTCCAGTGAAGAAGAGCTTGTGAGCTCTCTCGGTGAGGCCAAGCGCCTGAGAGACGAGCTTATTTAATCATTTTTGACATTTAAAAATCTAATCAATCAACGCACATTATATATATGAAATCTATTAAGGTGAATCCCATTAAACATCTCTGGGCTGAGTTCGCAGTCCCTGGAGACAAAAGCATTTCTCACCGTTCGGCGATTCTTGGAGGCTTATCCAATGGCGTATGCCGCATTGATAATTTCCTCCCGAGTGAAGACTGCCTGTGCACGCTTAATGCGATGGCTCAACTCGGTGCTACTCACGAAGTGCTGGAGGAGAAATACGGCTACGGGCCAGTATCTATCGCCATTTCAGGGCAGAGCATGAAGCTCAAAGCTCCAGAAGGCAATGTAGACTGCGGAAACTCTGGCACTGGTATGAGGTTGCTCGCTGGAATGCTCGCGGCACAAGACTTCGAGTCGACCTTGACTGGTGACGACTCACTGCAGTCACGTCCTATGGGGCGAATCATGAAGCCTCTGGCTCAGATGGGGGCAAACATTGCAGCTCAGGGCGAGAAGGAAGGCTGCGCGCCACTCCTGATTACAGGTTCAGACCTGAAGCCTACTAGCTATGAAATGCCTGTTGCTAGTGCACAGGTGAAAAGCGCTATTTTACTAGCTGGCTTATTCACTGAGGGTAAAACGACTGTTATTCAGCCATCTGAGACGCGTGATCATACTGAGCGTATGCTCTCATTTTTCAAAATCCCATCGACTCGTGAAGGCACAGAGATTTCTGTCACTGGTGGGCAGGTGCCTCAGGCAGCGGATTTCCGCGTGCCGGGAGACATCTCATCAGCAGCATTCTGGCTCGTGGCCGCCGCAGCACTACCTGATGCTCATATCGTCATGCAGAATGTTGGCCTTAACCCGACCCGAACAGCCATCATCGATGTGCTCAAGCGCATGGGGGCAAAGATCGAGGTGACACTTCTCTCTGAGGAATTCGGCGAGCCATACGGCCACGTGAAAGTCACAGGAACCAATCTCAAGGGAACTGAGATTCTACCTGAAGAAGTTCCTAATCTCATCGACGAAATTCCAGTGCTTGCCGTAGCAGGTGCTCTTGCTAAGGGCCGTATGATTATCCGCAATGCGAAGGAACTACGCGTCAAGGAAAGCGATCGTATCGCGACTACCGTTGGTAACCTCAAGAAGATGGGTGCTAGCGTAGAGGAATTCGAAGACGGTATGGAAATCACAGGTGGTAAGCAGCTCAAGGCTGCCGAGCTGGAAAGCTTCGGTGATCACCGAATTGCGATGGCCTTTATCATTGCTGGACTCTCTGCTGAGGGCGAAACTACCGTCAACAACATCGACTGTATCGACACCTCTTACCCAGGGTTCTGCGCTCACCTTTCCTCGATCCAGAACGGAAGATCTCCACGTTCAGCTGTTTAATCCAATACCATGTCTGACTCATCTACTCACTTCGCTATCGCCATTGATGGTCCTGCCGCCTCAGGTAAGAGCACCGTTGCTCGCCTACTGGCAGAGCGCCTCGGGCTTATCATGATCAATACAGGTGCGATGTATCGTGCCATTGCATGGGCGACTCTTCAGAAGGGTATCGATGCTACGAGTCATGAAGCCGTAGTTGCGATGCTCAGTGAGGTCAGCCTATCATGCGGTGTCAGTGAGGGTGTTTCTACGATTCTTGTCGACGGCGTTGACCCAGGTGAGGCTCTGCGTGAGGACGCTGTGAATGCTCGCGTTTCTCAAGTCGCTGCCATTGCAGAGGTCAGAGAGCTCCTTGTAAATAAGCAACGAGAGTATCTAGCTCTGGGTAGTCTCGTCATGGAGGGGCGCGATATTGGCTCCGTGGTATTCCCTGATACGCCTTATAAAATCTACATTGATGCCTCTGAAGAAGTCCGCCTAGCTCGCCGATCTGCCGAGGGGCTAGATGATGTCGTAAGCCAGCGCGACGCAGCTGATAGTAAGCGTAAGGTTTCTCCCCTCATCGTGGCGGATGGAGCGACTGTCATTGATAGCTCAGAGATGAATATCGAGCAGGTCATTACGGCTGCACTAGAGACACTCGCGCAGCAAGGGATGGTGATCTAATCTCTTTTTTTTACATTCGAAAACATACTTAAAATACCACTGATATGAAATTTGTTTACTGGTTCTGCTACAGTCTTTGGAAGATGTGCTTTAAGGCATTTTTATCCTACCGAGTCATTGGAAAAGAAAAACTAGTCACCGAAGGCCCAGTGGTCATCGCGTCCAATCACGAGAGTTTTCTCGATCCACCACTTGTTGGTATCGCCTATGATAAGGAAGTTCACTACCTAGCGCGTAAGACCCTCTTTACAGGCTTTGGCGCATGGCTTTACCCTAGGCTGAACTCGATCCCAGTGGATCAAGATCGCCCAGACATGACGAGTCTAAAGACGATCATCAAGCTCCTGAAGAAAGATCAGCAAGTGGTTGTTTTCCCTGAAGGCGCACGCACACTCGACGGTGAGCTGCAGTCGGCTCAGGCTGGAACAGGTCTCATTGTTGCCAAGAGTAAGGCTGTTGTGCAGCCGGTTCGTATCTTCGGTGCACGCGATGCACTTCCACGTGGGTCGAATAAAATCAGATTTGTGCCAGTCACCTTAGTTGTTGGTGATCCTATCGTCTTCACTCCAGAAGAGCTGAACGCAAAATCTCGTGAAGGCTACCAGCACATTGCTGATCGCATCATGGAGGAAATTGGCAAGATCGAGCTGCCTGAGCAGTCTTAGCTACCACAGTGGCATCGTTGCCTTTAGCTTGACCTCATTAGGTGGTTGCAGGTCAAATGGCCCAGCGTGTGGTGGGCGAATCTTAGAAGCTAGACTCACAGCAGTGATTACCACGATGGTATCATCGTCTTCACGCTCCACCTTCTCGGCATGGAGAATAGTCGCAAAGTGAGGCGTGATATTGAGCTTGATCATATCTCCCTTGTGAAAGCCTTTGTAGGACTCTGAGTAAGGGGTCGGAAATATCAGCTCAGCAATGACGGGGTAGGGGGCTGGATCGGTGTATTCATCGAGCTGGGTATAGGCTTCGAGCTTGAGAGCAAAGCCCTCAGTGATGAAGTCCTCATTGGTTAGCGCGCGAGCGTCGAGCACCTTGAAGCTGCCCTTGAGGTAGCTAGAGAAGGTCTTTTCGTTGAAGTTGGTCAGGTAGCTACGCATCATGCTGTTATTGATGGTTGCTGCCTCATCCGGGCTAAATGTGAGAAACTGATTTCGCAGTGTTGTCGCCTCACTAGTAGGTAGCTTAGGCTTTGCCTTGGAGGCGTAATTCGTGTGGATAGGGAGCCTGTCGAGCTTTTTCATGATCTCGTAATGACGAGGGACCTCTGGCTCGTTAAAGATCGTGTAGCAGAGCGTCCAGCTGAGGAAGGTAAAGCAAAGAGAGAGTATTAGGGCGAGCATCCACCAAAAGTAGGCTGGTCTACTCGTGTCCAAGCGTTCGAGAAAGGTAGGGTCTGGAGTTCTTGCCACGGTAAGGAAATGTCGTTTAAATTAGGATTGCAGCATCGTGGTAGAACACGTCATGATCTGCCACAGCCCGCTGCTGGGAGAAAAGCTAACCAGCCAGAGCGGAATGAGCCACACATTTATGTCTAAAATTCAAATTCTCGATGATGTTCTCGCCAGTCAAGTAGCTGCAGGTGAAGTCGTGGAGCGCCCTGCTAGTGTGGTGAAGGAACTCGTGGAGAATAGCCTAGACGCAGGAGCTAGTCACGTAAGAGTAGAAATTCAAAAAGGAGGCTCAGCCCTCATCCGTGTGAGTGATGATGCCTGCGGTATGAGTAAAGCCGACGCGCTGATGTCACTAGAGCGACACGCCACCAGTAAGCTGCGCAAGAGTGCCGACTTGGCATCAGTGATGACACTCGGCTTCCGAGGTGAGGCGGTGCCAAGTATTGCCAGTATTGCGATGTTTCGCATGGCGACCAGAGAGAAGGGCAGTGTCGCAGGCACTGAGGTATTTGTCGAAGGAGGCATTGTGAAGGACGTTCGTGAGGCAGGTGTCCCTGAAGGCACCTCGATGGAGGTGAAGCAGATTTTTTTCAATGTGCCTGCCCGTAGGAAGTTTCTTAAAACGGAGTCGACTGAGTCAGCACACGTCGAGCACCAAGTAAGACTGCATGCACTGGCATCCCCCGAAGTGAGATTCACCCTTATCAAGGACGGGCGAGCGGTCTTTGACCTCGCTGGCACAAGCGACTGGCGAGTGCGGATATCAGGCTTATCAAGTCCCGAGACGGCAGGGCAGCTTATCGAAGTGCCAGACTCTATAGGCAAGGGCGTGAGCGTGCGAGGCTACCTACTACCCGCTGAATACGCTCGCAAGGGGCGCAGACAGCAGTTTGTCTTCCTTAATGGCCGCCCCATTGAAGACTCATCGATTTCGCGCGCACTCAAGGATGGCTTTCGCGGCTCCGTGCCAGATGGCGCCCACCCCGCAGCGTGGTTATGGCTAGAAATGAACCCGACCCTCGTCGACGTGAATGTCCACCCCGCCAAAAAGGAAGTCAGATTTCATCGACCCCATGATGTGCGCACACTGATCACGACTGCAGTAGAGGCAGCGCTCTCACCGCGACGACAATCACCGCAGGGCTTGAGTCCTACAGGACGTTTAGATCAACAACCTGACTTAGATAGCTACGCGGCCTCGACTACTCCAGCCTCAGTCTTAGCAGAGGACTTCGCGGTTGCAGATTCGCCAGCCATTGAGGATCTTACCCATACAGCCCCAGCAAGTATTCCAGAAACTCGGCCTAGCCATAGCTCGCCGAGTGATTTACCAAGTCATTCACCAGCTCCTAGCAGTAACTTCCCCAATCACGCTGAGGGTGAGGCGCAGCAGGAAGAGCTCATCACACCTGAGGGCGAGGAACTGATCCAAAAGCCAAGCTTCGAGTTCATCGGGCCACTGCATGATCGCTACCTACTCATGCAGGGGGAAGAAGGCCTCGTCTTACTCGACCCTGCCGCCGCACGTGAGCGTATCCTATACGAATGCCTACTTGACCAAGCGGGTAGTGTCCCCTCGCAGGGGCTACTCGTTCCAGAGCTTTTAGAGCTCGATGCACTCGACGCTGAGATGGTTGTCCGCCACGAAGCCCACTTCGCAGATGCAGGGATGGTCGTCGAGTCATTTGGTGGTAGCACGGTGAAGGTGAGTAGTATGCCGAGCTTCTTGCAGCTCTCTGACGTGCGCTCCTTCCTCATTGGCCTCGTCGATGAGCTAAGCGAAACTCTCGGGGCTAAGCGTGGTAAGTCGATGGTCTACGAAGTCTTTGCTGCTAATATTGCTAAGCGTGCTGGGCGAGGGGAGCCGTGTCGTATCGATCATGCTCAGTCCTTGCTCGATGCGATGTTTGACTGCGAGCTTCCCTACTGCACCCCAGACGGACGCCCCACCATCATTCATATCTCACTGAGCGAGCTAAACCGTAAATTTGGTAAAGAATAAGCCATGTTATTAGTCATACGTAGAAAGCCGGAAGCGGCTGCGATGGTCAAATGGGCACTTCGCATCGCAAGTGCAGAAGCAACCAGCACTAAAGAAGGTGGTAAAGGAGGTAAGCTTCACATTCTCTGGCTAGAGTCCGGTAGAGAGCACCTCACCGAGAGTGATCTAGAGTGGGAGCAGTGGGGGGCTGGCCTACTTGATAAAGACGCAGAATGGGATGTGATCTCTGACGCACTCGCTGAAAGCGGCGACCTCGAGGTGAAGCTCTGCAGAGCACATACCAAAAGCCGCCACCTTACCACCCTGTCCGTAGAGCGAAAGCTCTCGCCAAGTCTACTCATCGTAGGGCGCCATGTCTCTGAGAAAAACGAATCAAACGCTGGTAAACTCGCTCAGGAGCTACTCGACCAAGCCCACAGTAATGTCCTCGTTCTTAGACTAGCCTCACTACTAGCAGATGAAGCCATGCCACGAGGGATACTCGTGCCATGTGCTGGAGGGAAGCACTCGCGCTTCGCCCTGCAGCTATCATCGAAGATCGCAGGCCGAGAGGCGACCGCCTTCTATGTCCACGCTGACACCGACACCCTAGCTACTGAAGTCGGCTACGAGTCACTGCGCCGCACCCTACAGCGCGCCAAGGTCGCCAGCGACGATATCTCACAGAAAGTAGCTATATCAAGTAGTGTATCAGAAGCTATTGCTGAGGAGCTTCACACAGGTGACTACGGACTACTTCTGATCGGAAACACCGACGCGGGAACACTCCGTAGGAAGCTCTTCGGCACCGTCCCCGAAAAGCTCATCCAAGGAGAAGACGGTATGTCGATAGGCGTGATCCGCGCTGCCCGACCCGTTGGCCATCGACTGCGCGAGCGATTTGAAACCTCACTCAGTCTTACAGTGCCTCAGCTCGATCGTGATGAGCGCATCCAGTTATTTACCGAGATAGAAGGGAAGGCTCGCTGGAGCTTCGACTTCGCAGCCTTGATGATCCTAGCCACCGCCATAGCAGGACTAGGTCTACTCGCAGACAGTGCGGCAGTCGTCATCGGAGCCATGCTCGTAGCCCCATTGATGACCCCACTACTCGGTGGCGGACTGGCTGTGGTGCAGGGTAATCTCCCACTGTGGAAGCAGTCGCAGAAAGCTGTGCTACTAGGCTTCTTCAGCGCTCTCTTTATCGGGCTCATCCTAGGATTCATCGCCCGCGCACTAGGTCTCAGTCTCACTGGTGAGCTCCTTGCCAGAGGAGAGCCGACGCCACTTGATCTAGGAGTCGCATTTATCTCAGGTATAGCTGCCTCATACTGCCTTGCTCGACCATCGCTCAGTAGTGCCTTAGCGGGGGTTGCCATTGCAGCAGCACTCGTCCCGCCCATTGCCACGACAGGCATCTGCCTAGCTCTCGGTGAGCACGCCGTAGCCCGAGGAGCGGGACTGCTCTTCGGCACGAACGTTGTCGCCATTGTGCTCGGCTCTGGTATGAACTTCTTCCTCGCAGGTATCCGAGGGAAGAAATCCTCAGAGCACCTCTGGGCGCGCCGACTCATCATCATACTCACCCTTGTTTGCGCTGGACTCTTCGTGCCACTCGCATCCGTGCTCCTCAGTAAGCTCTCGCGTTCAGCACCGATCGAAAGAGAGCTAGCCAATGCCCTCGACCGTGACCAATACCGCGTCATCTCGGTGAAGACCATCAAGCAGCTACAGGGTGAAAATTACCTCGAAATTCACCTCGAAGGCCCTGCTTTCCCCGATGCAGAAGTCACCTCCGCACTACGCGATGCCGTCGAAAAAAGGCACCCACAAGGTGTCGAAATCCGCATTCGGATGACATTTCTCAAAAAAGTGACCTCCAGAGGGCTTAATTCCTAGGTTTTTGCCGCATTCTTCTTGCTAAGTGCGACGTTTTCATTATTTTGCCGATCTGATTTTCTTTCGCGCTGCGGTTCAGCTCCCCATCACCGCAACGCATAATGGGGTAACGCTTCCATGTGGATCTGGATAAACATCCAGTGTAGCAGGGAAGAAAATGGAAAGAAGTTAAACCAAACTAACCTAAAAACTAACAAACAAATGACTGCTACAGCAGAATTGGAATCTTTGATCGACTCAAAGTTCCGCTTATTTGAAGAAGGCTCCGTAGTAAACGGAACCATCATCGCTATCAAACCCCAAGTTGTCCTCGTGGACATCGGATACAAGTCCGAGGGTGCTATTCCTACCTCAGAATTTGAGGACGAAGAAATCGAAGAAGGTGACGAAGTAGAAGTGCTTCTCATGAAACTCGAGAACGACGAAGGAATGGTTGTGCTATCCAAGGAGAAAGCCGCACACCGTAAGAACTGGGAGAAAATCGTTGGTGTTTACCACGACGGTGGACTCGTCAAAGGCAAGATCAAGAGCGCTGTCAAAGGTGGACTTATGGTCAACGTCGGTGTTGAAGCATTCCTACCGGGATCACAAGTGGACATCATCCCACCAAAAGATCTTAACGAATACATCGGTAAGGTATACGAATTTAAAATCGTCAAGGTTAACGACGAGCGTAAGAACATCGTTCTTTCACGCCGTGAGGTAATCGAAAGCGAGCGCGCAGAGCAGCGTCAACTCTTCCTACAGAGTGTCAAGATCGGCGACAAGGTCGAAGGTCAGGTCAAGAACATCACCGACTTCGGTGCCTTTGTTGACCTACAGGGCATGGACGGACTACTTCACGTTACAGACATGAGCTGGGGACGCATCAGTCACCCAAGTGCACTACTCCACATCGGTCAGACACTCGAGGTTCTTATCCTCGACGTTGATCGTGAGAAGGAGCGTGTATCACTCGGTCTCAAGCAGATGGAAGACAATCCATGGGAAGACATCGAAGCACGTTACGCTATTGGCACAGAGGTCAAAGGTAAGGTCACTAAGCTCCTTCCATACGGTGCATTCATCGAAATGGAAAGCGGCGTAGAAGGTCTCGTTCACGTATCTGAGCTTTCATGGGTGAAGCGCATCAACCGTCCTTCAGACGTGCTTGAGCTTGACCAAGAAATCACAGCAGTCGTCCTCGGCATCAGCATCGAAGAGCAGAAGATCTCACTCGGTGTTCGCCAGCTGGAGTCAAATCCATGGGACGAGCTCGAAGCCAAATACCCAATTGGTGCCACTGTCAAAGGCGAGGTGCGCAACCTCACTCCTTATGGCGCATTCCTAGGAATGGAAGAAGGCATCGACGGAATGATCCACGTATCCGACCTCTCATGGACACGCAAGATCAACCACCCAAGCGAAGTCATCAAGAAGGGCGACGAAGTGGAAGCTATCGTCCTCAGCATCGACAAGGACAACCAGCGTGTTTCCCTCGGTGTCAAGCAGCTTGACGGTGATCCATGGTCAGAAATCGAAGGTAACTTCAAGGTCGGCGATCTCGTTAAGGGACAAGTCGCTAAGATTGCTAGCTTCGGTGCATTCGTTAACCTAGAGAACGACATCGACGGCCTCATCCACATCTCACAGCTAAGTGAAGAGCACGTGGAGAAGGTCAAGGACGTCATCAAAGTAGGTGACGATATCGAAGCTCGTGTTATCAAGGTAGACAAAGTTGAGCGCCGTATCGGTCTTTCGATCAAGGCAGTTAACTACGACCCTGAGCAGCTTGAGAAAGAGTCAGCCAGCTTCGAGACACTTCGTCCGACTGGTGACCTCGTTGGTCTCGAGCACGCCTTCAATCTCGCATCATCAGGTGACTCCTCTGAAGAGTGGACACCAGGAGACAAGTAAGCCCAGCTTACAGCGATTGAATCAATCATCACGCCGTCAGGAGATTCCTCCTGGCGGCGTTTTCTTGTGCCTCTGTGAGGCGTGACGTGCCATTTGCCTATCTAAGTGATTAGTTCGACCAACGTTCCTAGAAGGGGCTCAGAGGTTAGGGAGGGCTATGCCTCACAAGATTTGACTGAATATCAATTAAGAATCAGCGAGTAAAATTATTCTCTTAAAAAATAGCCTGTTTTTCACAGAAGGTTCATTAAGAGTTCACATTGGTCTGCATACATTGTCGATATGACTAAGATCAAAATTCGAAGTAAGCCCTATATAGTTAGCATAGCTATCATAGGGATAACGATACCGTTACCTTTCATGGGTGAAATCAATAGCTTTATATTCATGTTTGCTTTCTTTTCGGCACCTCTATTTTTCGGAATACGATTATTCATTAAAACACGAACAGAAGAGCCTAATTGGATAGTATATTTTATAATAAGTGTAATCTTAAGTTATGCTCTTATCGTTCTATCAGTTTGGTCAATGGGTCGGCATTATCAGTATGAATTAAACAAATATGATTATAATAGTGATGGCATGTTTTCAGGTGAAGAAATCACCCCGGAGATGGAAAAAGCAATGGATCGGCTAACTCATGATACAGGAAGAACATTTGCCCCTATTACCGCAGCGATAGTTTCACCCTTATATAATAGCTTTTGGTTTGTATTATTTACTGTTTTGAAAATGATTATACAGAGAGTAACAAACAGAGAAAAAGATACGACTGGTAATCGACTATCTACTGAGTAGTTTAATTTATTCACCATTTTAACCTCTAAGCCCTTTCGTCAAACCTGCTCTCATTAGCCGATACCAGCTCTTCGACGTTCCACTAACAACATGAATATTATAAGCATCACATTTATCCTCTCAGGTCTTCTCGTATTGATAATCTCTATCCCTTTGGCTCGTCGTAAAGTTCCTATGAATCGGTTTTATGGCATGAGAAGCAGCCATAGTTACAAATCAGAGGAGTCTTGGTATCACCTCAATGAGATTGGAGGCATGACTTTGGGGATGATTAGCTTTCCTTTGATCTTGGGGGGAGTGATTGGACTTTTCTTGCCAGAGCCTCTGATAGCGGAGCTATCTTACGCCGTCTTGTCCGTTAGTTTTGGCTCGATAGCGTTATGGGTCTATTTCTATGTGAGCTATGCTAGACGTTATACCAAAAGGGTAGAGCAAGTAGGCGCACTCAAATAGATAAAGAAAACATGATACTGCATTACATCCTCATCAGAGGGCTCGGCTTAGGAGAAGTCGTCAGTTCGTTTGTCTATATGTTTCTTGTGATCGCGACCTTCATCCGTGTTCATAAGGATTGTTTGAAAATCTCAGAAACATACAGACATCATCTTATACTCATATTGGTCTTCCCTATGATCTTTTCCTTTCTTTGGGTGATCGTATGGCCAGGAGCCTTCCGACTATGGCTCAGAGGTAAAAGACTTGAAGATACGGTTGCTGGGAAGCTGACGATTCAGAGGCAAAACCGAAAAAGTGATCAGTAAATGGGGTGTATGTAGTCAGGTGTCATTTCCTACGCACGGGCTAATACGTATCAACTTGCCAGAAATAACATGCCTCTTGGTGAAATAGTTGGAGAAGTGATACTCCGCCCGATCATGGAGGTTGTGGTCTGCGGCCTGAGCTACGTGACTGGATACCTTGTCTTGAAGCTAGTAACACTGGGCAATATTGACTTGGCACCACTAGCACGTTTGCATGAGAGGCGCGGGGGTAAGAAAAAGTGGTATCAAGTGGACTGGGGCTTATGGATAGATGCCTCAAAGAGTAGGAAATTGCTGAAGGCCGAATGGACTTGCACG
>JALZUH010000206.1 GCA_023301645.1 Akkermansiaceae bacterium | reverse complement strand
TGCTTTTCTGGGCTTGTCCGGCAGATGACTGTGGCCTGATGAGTGCGCCGAGTCCTTTTCCTAATGCTTTTTTCGCCATGAATTTAGCTTAGACGTATTACGGGGCTTTTTGCAAAGAAGTTTATGCGTAATAGCAAAAAAAGGTTAGAAATATAAAGTTTTCTTAATTACTCGAGTGCTTCACATACTCTTATAGTGCTGGGCATAACGCAGCGTGTGTAGTCATTTTCTTGACTCGATAATTTCAATAGCGCTGCTTGACTTTACGCTTGGGCAAAGAGAATAATGCCGCCTCATGATGATCAATCAAATGAAGGTTTTAGTCTCTCGGAGCTTATTGGGTGCGCTCTGCTTTTATCTAAGCGGAGTTAATCTATCTGCGCAGGTGGCAGTGGATGCTGCTACCGCTAAGTCAGCACAAGCGGCAGTCGAGAAGATGGGCTTTGAGATGATGAAGGGGAACTTCGGCTACGCTCACGAGCGTATGTATCCACGCTGGAAGCGTCGTCTAGCAGCTCGTAGCGGTGGTATTGATAAGCTCAATACCAAGCTGGCAGCTTCACTAGAGCAAAACAATAAGATGAAGGTGAATGTCACTTCACTACGTGCGCTGATGCCAACAACGTTTTTTAGCGTGTGGCGCTCTAAAAAAATCGATGACAGAACAGGTCAGCCAATTAAGAACTCAGCTGGTAATTTCGTCGTTGTAGAGCACTGGTTGGCTATTGTTCCGACCATCACACGTGTGAAGATACCAGATCCTAATAAAGGTGGTGTGATTCGCGAGCTGGAAGAGAATGGCTATACCGTAGCGATTTCTGAGAAGGGGAGTAATCAGTGGTATTTCATGGCGGGACTAAAGCCTACTCCGCAAGACTTGCGTGGGATGTTCCCTTCGCTACCTGCTGATACCAGTGCTCTGGGGCTACCTGCTTCATCGATGCGTGAAATTAAGTAAATCAATAGATCATGACTGACGATCAAGAACTCGAACGCGAAGCCAAGCTAGTTCGCAAATTTAAAAAATACTTCAAAAGATCTCAGAGTGATCTCTGTGAGGTAAGAGGCTCGATCATTCACGGTCGAGGGGTTTACGCCACGCAAGACATTGCCCCTGAGGTCGAGGTGATCGAATACGTTGGTGAGCCTATTAATAAGGAGACTAGTGAAGATCGTGCGTGGGATCAGTATGCCAAGTCTGAGGAAAACGGTGACGCTGCTGTTTATATTTTCACCCTCGATGATAAGTGGGACATTGATGGTAATGTGCCGTGGAATATTGCACGGTTGATTAATCATTCCTGTGATCCTAACTGTGAAGCATGGACGATTGGGCAGCAAATATTCATCCATTCACTACGTGATATCAAGGAGGGCGAGGAGCTGACATTTGACTATGGATTTGATATTGAGTGCTATGAGGATCATCCCTGCCTTTGTGGTAGTGATCATTGCATTGGCTACATCGTAAGTCAGGAGCAGTGGCCTGAACTGAGGGCTAAGCTCGCCGCAAAACCTTAGTCATAAGGAGCGCCTTTTTATAATCTGGCCAAATATTCTAGCCAAACGTGCTGCCAGATATTAGACACATGCCATGTCGACGATGAAATACGGAGAACGCCTTGCCCAAAGAATCGAAACTGTAGGCTCACGCCTCTGTGTGGGAATTGACCCTCGCCCCGAGCTTTCTGGTGGCGTAGAGGCTATCCCTGAATTCCTTCGTAAGGTTGTCGGTGAAACTTGGGAGTATGCGGCGGCTTTCAAACCTAATATGGCATACTTCGAGGCTATGGGCCTGCGTGGTATAGAGATTCTTGAGGAGATGCTAGGTGAGATGCCTAGTGAGGTGCCCGTCATTCTCGATGCTAAGCGCTCTGATATTGGCGAGACGCAGAAGTATTACGCGAAGTCTTACTTTGAAAACTGGAATGTCGATGCCGTAACACTCAATCCTTTCCTTGGCTATGACTCCATCGAGCCTTTTCTAGACTGGGAGGGTAAGGGGATCTACTTGCTCGCTGTGACGTCGAATGCAGGTAGCGCTGACTTCCAGCGCCAGAAGCTCGCCGATGGCCGCTATGTCTTCGAGCTTGTGCAGGAACTAGGGAAGCGTGCAGAGCAGGCAAAAAGTGCGACTGATGTCGGTTACGTTGTCGGGCTGACTAATGCGAGTGAAGAACTCCTTAGCAGAATAGTTGATAGACCACTTCTTATTCCGGGTCTAGGTGCCCAAGGTGGTGACTTAGCTGGCCTACAAGCCAGTAACCGCACAGCACCTGATACGGTGAACGTCTCTCGCGGCATCACTTATAAGGATATGGATCTATCCTTCGGTCAGAAGGCGAAAGCTTGGGCAGAGAAATTGGCTGTTTAGCTCGCCTGATACTAAGGCTGTAAAAAGCGTAAGAATCACTCGTTAAGATCTCCTGTTGAGTATCTTCGCTTCATTTATGACCTAATGAAAATAGGCTCATGAAGATACTAGTGAGCTAGGTTCTCAGCACCGCACAGTGCTCCTAAGAAAAATACGACCAAGAAAAAACCCCACCGTGCAAAGGGCAGGGTGAGGTTTTGAAATAGTTGCTTATCTCGCTGAGAGCGAAATTACGCTCCGATGCTGTAGCGTGCGTAGCGAACGATGTTGATCGTGTCACCGAGCTCCTTGCTCTTAGCAGCGAGGTGCGCTTTGATGCTGACCTTGTCGTCCTTAACGAACGCCTGGTCGATGAGGCATGACTCAGAGAAGAACTTGTTGATCTTACCGATGAGGATCTTGTCGATGATCTCAGCAGGCTTGCCTTCAGCTTCGAGCTGCTTACGGTTGATTTCGTTCTCTTCTTCGATAGCTGATGCGTCTAGGTCGTCGCGAGTGAGGCCACCTGGGTTGAGCGCAGCGATGTGGAGGCAGATGTCACGTGAAAGCTCCTTGAAGCCGTCAGTTGACTTAGTGCCTTCGTTCTCAGCTGAGAGTTCGAGGAGAACACCTACTTTACCACCCATGTGGATGTAGCTTGCTACGCCGCCGTTTCCAGCTGCTGTGTAGCGAACGAGGCTGCTGATCTTGATGACTTCACCGAGCTCAGTGAACTTAGCACCGAGTGCGTCAGCAATAGTGCCTTCGCCAAATGCTACTGAGTTAGCTGACTCTGCGTCTGCTGCGTCTGAAGCGAGGATTGTGCCTGTGAGATCTGATACGAATGCCTGGAAGCTTTCGTTCTTAGCTACGAAGTCTGTCTCGCAGTTTACCTGAGCGAGGATGCCATTGCCGCCACAGTCAGCGACTTGTGCATTGATGATGCCTTCTGATGTTTCACGGTCGGTGCGACCAGCGGACTTGACGATGCCTTTCTCGCGAAGGAGCTTAACGGCTGCGTCGATGTCGCCTTCAGTTTCGGTGAGTGCTTTTTTACAAGCCATCATTCCGGCGTTAGTGATTTTACGGAGCTCTTGAACAGCTGATGCAGTAATTGCCATAGGAGTAGTGAGTTAGATAATTGTTAAATAATAAGTAATAAAAGAAACATCAAAGGATGTTTGTGAAAAAAGCGGCAGCTTGATGGCCACCGCTTTTTTGCAGAGAGGGGATTTAGGCTTCAGCCTTCTTGTCCTCTTTCTTAGGCTTGTCCTGCTCCTTAGTGACTACGATTGAGTCAACAAGGTTCTGAAGGAGAAGACGGATTGAGCGTGTAGCGTCATCGTTACCTGGGATCGGGTAGTCGATTACTGTTGGGTCAGCATTTGTATCAACGATAGCGATCACTGGGATGTTGAGGCGAAGTGCTTCAGCAACGGCGATTGTCTCACGTGCTGAGTCAACGATGACCATAGCAGCTGGGAGCTTCTCCATGTTGCGGATACCGCGGAGGTTACGAAGGAGCTTCGTGCGCTCACGTCCAAGAGCTGAGAGCTCTTTCTTAGACATCTTCTTGAAAACGTCTGATTTCTCGATGTCCTCGAGGAACTTAAGACGCTCTACAGAACGGCGGATTGTAGAAAGGTTGGTGAGTGTGCCACCGAGCCAGCGGTGATTGACGAAGTGCTGCTCAGTTGCAGTTGCTGCTTCAGCTACTGCGTCTTGTGCTTGGCGCTTACATCCTACGAAGAGGACTTTCTTACCTTTGCCAGTGATTTCACTGAGGTATGCTGCAGCATTGTCGAGGCACTTTACAGTAGACTCAAGATTGATGATGTAGATGCCACCCTTGTCCTTCATGAGGTAAGGCTTCATCTTAGGGTTCCACTTGCGTGTTTGGTGTCCGTAGTGAACACCTGCGTCTACCATTTCGTTAATTAGTTCGTTGACCATTGTATTATTATTGTCCCTCCTTGATTCAGAAAGGCTCTTGTTTGTTGGGGAATACGCCGCTTGTAGTTTGCTTGAGCTCGTGAAAGCGTGAGCAAACTCCCTTCTTATTCCCCGTTGTTGACAAGGCGGCATGCCGAAGGCTGGGCATTCCTTAGGGCATTAAGCTAGGTTTCACAAGGTAATTTTAGCTGTTTTGTAGGAATTTTCACCCAGTGTTTTTGAGCACGCTTTTCATCTTCATTTTAATGCCCTATTTACATTTAGTTAGTTTGGTCAAAAACCATGTTTGCAGTGTGCTGTATGCGTGCTAAATACGAAGCCATATGAGAGATAAAGCAATTGAGCTACTGAGAGGGTTGACTGATGCACACGGTGCTCCTGGTTTTGAGGATGAAGTCAGATCGATCTTTGTCGATGAGCTTGAAGGGATGGGCGATCTTTCTACCGATGGCAATGGTTCGGTGTTTTGTGAAAACAAGACTGATAGCGCTGGTCCTCGGGTTTTACTAACTGGGCACATGGATGAGGTGGCCTTTCGCGTGCAGAGTATTACGCATGACGGCTTTATTAAATTTGTCACTCTAGGTGGCTGGTGGCCTCATGTGTTACTGGCTCAGAGAGTGAAGGTGCGCACAAGCAGTGGTGAGAAGATCTTAGGTGTAGTCTCGTCGAAGCCACCGCATTTCCTGCCCGAGTCTGAGCGCAATCACGTGCTCAGCATTGGTCAGATGTTTATCGATGTAGGTGCCAAGAACCGTGCCGATGCGGAGTCGAACTTCGGAATTCGAATTGGTGACCCGATCGTTCCTCAAACCGACTTCACGCAGATGTATGATAATAATTTATTCATGGCCAAGGCATTCGACAACCGTGTCGGCATGGCCTGTGCGATTCAGGCAACGCAGGAGCTCGCTCTGAAGGGGCATCCTAATACACTCATCGCTTGTGGCACAGTGCAGGAGGAGGTCGGCGTGCGTGGTGCTACTACCGCGGCTAATCAGGCGAAGCCAGATGTGGCCATTGTCCTTGAGGGGGCACCAGCTGATGATACGCCTGGCTTTAATATTGCTGACTCACAAGGTGTCATGGGGAAGGGGGTGCAGATTCGTCTGCAGGATCCTACCGCCATTATGAATCCAGCCTTAGTCGATCTAGTCGTGAAAGTAGCTGAGGAAAACAAGATCCCTTACCAGCTGACCGTTCGCAGCAGTGGTGGCACCGACGCTAGAGCATTCCAGCTCTCTGGCACAGGCGTTCCCTCTATTGTCCTAGCTACGCCGTCGCGCTACATCCATTCGCATAATTCAATGATCGATATCAATGACTACATGGCAATGGTCGATCTTGCTATCGCCCTCGTAGAGCGACTTGATCAGGATGCAGTGGATGCTCTGACCTCTTATTTATAGGGAGGTCACCACAGGGGTGGTGGCAAAGCGCGTGATATGAATGAAGGCAGAGTTTCTCTTTATTTAATATTTCATTTTGACTCGCTTTGGTGTGAATTAGCCGCGTGCTAGCAACTTACATTCATAATATGGACCCTGTGATCTTTGAAATCATAGGGCCACTTAAGCTCAGATGGTATGGACTAGGGTATCTGCTATCCTTTGTCTGTGCTTATTACCTGCTGATGTGGATGGCTCGCAAGAAGCTGTGGGTTTTACCAGAGAGCAAGGTAGCCGACTTCATAGCTTACGGGGCGTTCTTTGGCGTATTTCTCGGTGGGCGCTTGGGCTACATTTTATTTTACCAAATCCCTAGAAACAATTGGCAGGGCTGGAGCGAACTCGCAGCAGACCCGATGATGATTCTTCGCGTATGGGACGGGGGAATGGCCAGTCATGGCGGTATTCTCGGTCTTACCATCTTCACCCTGATCTACGCGCGCAAGCAGAAGGTTTCGTGGTCTGGCGTAGCCGACGGACTCTGTGTCGTAGGCCCAATAGGGGTGCTACTTGTAAGAATGGCAAACTTCATCAATGGCGAACTCTATGGGCGCGTAGCCGAAGGGGTGAGCTGGGCAGTGAAGTTCCCCTCATCGCTCTACGAAGACCTAGCGGGCAAACCTCTAGTCTACGACGAAGCCATGGCTAAGGCCGTCGAGATAGACCCATCTGTAGCAGGGAAGCCCTATGAATACCTTGTTGCCCAGTCACGGGATAACCCTGAGCTACTTGAGTTATTAGGCAGCTACCTATCAGCACGCCACCCTTCACAGCTCTACGAGGGCATTCTTGAGGGAGCGGTTGTTTTCGCCGTGTTATTCTTCCTTCGAGTGCGTTTCCCGAAGCTCGCTCACGGAGTCATCACAGGTGTGTTTTTCCTACTCTATGCCATCTTTAGAATCGTCGTCGAAGGATACAGAGAGCCTGATTCCGCCATGGTCGGAGC
>JALZUH010000205.1 GCA_023301645.1 Akkermansiaceae bacterium | reverse complement strand
AAGAAGAAAACCTCGTAAAACAAAAAACCTCACTGAGCTCTAGAAAATAGAGAGCGTAGTGAGGTATTTGATGAATGAAATAGACCTACCAGGACTCGAACCTGGAATGACGGAATCAAAATCCGGAGTGTTACCATTACACCATAGGTCTTCATTCGGACTACATGCTTTGCTTTTGTGAAGCTCTGTATGCGGTCGGCGGGGATTCAGTATGTGGTGAACGGATACTTTGCAATAGTGAAATGTTAAAAATGTGATTTTTCTTTGGTTCGGGTGCTTTTTGATAGGTGAGAAGGTGCCCCTATGGGGTCAGGGGGCTAGCTGGATGGCTTGGTCATCGGGGAAGTTAGCAGGGAGTGGGGAGGTGGTGTCTCCTGTGGCGAGCCATTCGGAGGCGCGGATGAGTGAGGTGTGGAATGCGATACAGCGCATGCCGTCCGATAGCGGGTTCTTATGCCATGAGTGCCCGTAGGTGGAGGCGTAGACGCGGCCTTGGCCGTATTTGACTGTCCATTCGGTGGGGAAGTTGAGCTTGGTCTTGGGCTCCCGGGCGTAGGAGAGGATGGTGATGTTCTCGGCAGGGCCTCTGGGGTAGAAGTAGATTTCGAGCTCGGCTGCCATCCATTGTCTCGGCTGGTCTCTGTGAATGGGATGGTCACCTATGCGGGTGAGGAGGGTGTTGAGCTTTACACCGTGGCCAGTGGAGCCACCTTCTCCGGTGGGGACTTTGATGATTTGCTGGTCATCACCGATGGTGATGGAGGGGCCGAAGTTTTTGTCACGCCAGCCGAGGCCGATCATTTGGTTATACTCAGGCCACTGGGGGAAGGCATTATTGGCTGAGTGGAGGATGAGGAGTCCTCCGCCTTGCTTGACGTATTGTTCGAGGTTTTTCTGCACTGCTGCTGGCCATGTTGGTCGATTACCGTAGCTGTTAGAGTTCTGAATGACGACGTCATACTGTGAGAAGGCTGGGTTCCAGCTGTCCCATGGGTTTGGCCCTTTGTCACCTTTGGGGTGTTTCTTACTGGGGGCGGTGGATACGTCTACCTCGAAGCGTCCTGAGGCGCTGAGTAGTTCGCGGGTGTGCTTGGTGGTGAATTCCCAGTCGTGGTTACTGAAGCCGTCGACGATGAGCACGTTGATTTTCTCAGTCGGCTGGGCTTTTACTTGGGCTTTGTCCTCTGCTTGAGGTTCTGCGGTGAGACTGCCTGTGAGGCTTATGAGACTGATGCCAAGTAGGATAATGCTACGAGTAAGGTGGCTCAGACTGGTGGGCTTGTGGCATTTCACGCGCATTATTTCAGGGTGCGGTGATTTTCATTTCTGAGGGTGATGCCGATGGCGTCGAGGTGCTCGAGGAGTGGCATGGCGATCTTACGCGTGGTGTCGAGGTGCTGGCGGAGCTCGCTGGCGGTGGCTTGGCCGTTCTGAGTGAGGAAGCTGGTGACACTCTCTATGGCGGCGTCTCGCGCGGCGATTGAGATGGCGATTTTTGGCTCTAGCTCGATGATTTTCCCGAGGCGGATGAGGAACTTCATCGCTTGGTCGAGGCTGGCGGTGGTGGTGATGTCGCTTTTATTAGGTGGGTTGAGCCCAGCACCCTCGAGGGTGGTGATGATTTTCTGAGCGTCGGCTTCGACTTCTGGTGGCAGGGTGAGGCTGTGGCTGGAGTGTGAGATGCCATTTTCTCTGACACGGTAGCCGTCGTCACTGAGTGAGGTGATGAGTAGTGTGGAGAGTTCTTCGGTGAGCACAGCAATGGGCTTGATGAGGTCTTCGATGGGCATGGCGGGGAGGTCAGGGCGTGAGCGGTGCCATGCTTTGATGGATTTTTCTGCGTCGGCTTTGATGGCTTTCCACCACTTGGCATGGAGCAGGGTGTCGCCTTGTTTGATAATGGCACCACTGGCGAGTAGGTGGGTGATGGTGTCGTCGAGTAGCTGCTGACTAAAGGGGTGATTGGGCAGCGGGTCCTTGGCGTCGAGGGTGTGGTTTTTGGTGAGGAGTGACTGGATGAAGGTGGCTGGGTCGTCGGTGGCTTTTTCTCGCTGCTGGAGGAAGTCGGAGCGGTCGTCTTTTCTAAATCCCTGTCGCGTGGCTTGGGCGTCGAGGATGGTGCCGCCTGCGAGTGTGCTCTGCTGCGAGCCGTCACGTAGGACGATACGATCACCTGTGAGCAGGAAGAGTGGGGTGTCGAGACGGAGCTGGGCAAGGCAGCTTTCGCCTGCATTGAGGTGGTTTCTGCCGTGTAGGATGACGCGGGCGCGGCAGCGGGTGGATCCGTGGTGGAGGACGACGGTTTCCATGTGGCGCAGTGGCTTCGGCTTGATGCCGGGGATGGCACGGTCGATGCGCTCTAGGGTGATGTCTAGTGTGTCGGTGGGACTGCCATTGCCTTCGATGGTGAGTGTGTGGCCGCGCTGAGCTCCTGCTTTGCCAGGGGTGCTGATGGGCAGGTCAGGGAGGTTGAGGGCTGTTCTCATGCCTGGGTAGGCGCTTTCGAGTGAGTGGCTGTGGTTCTGGATGAAGCGGACTTTTGTCGAAATACCTAGTGGCTGGAGCAGTAGCGTGTCTCCGATATTGAGCTGCCCGCCTGA
This sequence comes from Akkermansiaceae bacterium, assembly GCA_023301645.1. Lineage (GTDB taxonomy): Bacteria > Verrucomicrobiota > Verrucomicrobiia > Verrucomicrobiales > Akkermansiaceae > Oceaniferula. The sequence continues at coordinate 11,092 of JALZUH010000205.1, read as the reverse complement.
GAGGGTGCCAGTGACGACTGTGCCGGCTCCTTTTGGTGAGAAGATCCTGTCGATGGCGAGGCGTGGCTTGCCAGTGTCTTGGTGGGGTGGGCAGTTGCGGAACTTTTCGATGAGGGCTTGCTTGAGCTCGTCGATGCCGTCACCTGTGATCGATGAGACTGGGATGATGGGTGCGTCTGCGATGAAGGTGTCTTGGAGCTCGTCCTTGAGCATTTCTATGGCAAATGGAACGTCTTCGCAGAGGTCTGACTTCGTCATGGCGATGACGATATTGGTAATACCTAGGTAGCTGAGGATGTGAAGGTGCTCTTCGGACTGGGGCATCCAGCCGTCGTCTGCGGCGATGATGAAGACGGCTACGTCGAGGGCTCCTACGCCTGCGACCATATTATTGACAAAGTCGGCGTGCCCGGGGACGTCGATGATGCCGACTTCGTATTGGCTCTCGCCTGCTGTGAGTGAGAGGTGGGCAAAACCTAGCTCGATGGTGACTCCACGTGCTTTTTCTTCGGGGAGTCGGTCTGGGTCTAGTCCTGTGAGTCGCTTGACGAGGGATGATTTACCGTGGTCGATGTGTCCAGCGGTTCCTAGTATGAGATTGCGCATGAGATGGAGGAGAGTGAGTGGTGTTTAGCTGTCTGAGTCTACCTTCGCACGGGTGTTGTCGAGGGATTTATCATAGATGTTGAAGTCTATGCGATTAATGGTGGACGGGTCGATTTCGAGTTCGCCATATGCTTGTCCGTATCCAGTGACTTTTTGCTCATTGATGGTGGCTACCTTGAGGGTGATCTGGCTGCCGTTGTTAAGCCAGATGCTAGCATCTCCTGCTTTCATGAGGGGCTGCTGGCTGGCTTGCTTCAGGTCGAATGATTCGATGCGGCTGAGGGGGATAGTGATGGGGGTGAATTCGGTCTCGATGGAGAGGTGCTTGTCATCGATAGATGCGAGTGTTCCTGAGACGTTGTCGCCATTATTGAGCTTAATGGTGTCTGGGGCTTGGGTGTCTGGGGCTGCAGCAAGTGCGGAGCTTACTACCCCATTCCATGGACGTATGATGATATTTTTGAGCTTTAGCTCTCCTGTTGAGCTATGGGTTAGTGAGAGGCCTTGGTGGGGTAGGTCTTCGGCTAGTGGCTCTATCTGCATGGCAGCAGCTTGCTGACCATTGATAAAGACCTTGTAAGTGCCTGCTTCGGCGTCGATAAATACTTCAAAGTGGATGTTTTTCTTGGTGAGGCGCACTGGGTATCTTTGGCGATTGAGTCCTGCTCTGAAGGCGTTGTTGTCCGTTGGGGTATTGAGGGAGAGGGTGGCGTATGACCTGCTGAGTGTAAGCTTGTGGCCATTTTTAGGCTGTAGTGAGGTGATATTGTCGGTGAAGGTCCTAAGCTCGAGTTGGAAATTGTCGGGTTGTTCGAGCTCGAAGCTGATGTAGGATGATTTTTGGAGTTTTACTTTATTACCAATGATGGAGTTTCTCTTGGTGGCGATGAGTTCTTTGTTACGGACGCGCCATGTGAGTGCGTGGTTGGGAGTTTCCCATTCGCTGAGGGTATTGGGTCCATAGAAGGTTCCGGAGTCATTGGAGATGAAGCTGATGGCCTTGACCATGGGGCGCTGGATGTAGACCGTGCCAGCGAAGTGTGTTTCTAGAGTGATTTGTTTTTCTGTGAGCTCGATGATGTTTCCGATGAGGACATCGCCGTATGGTTGATTATATCGGCTGTTGAGCTCGACTCGTGCGAGGGTGCTGGTGTTGGTGCTGGCTGGATGCTGCGCGGTGTCGAGCTTGTAGGTGACGATGTTTTCAAGCGCGAAGGTTACCGGTTTTTTGAGTAGGGTGGAGTTGAACTGGATGAGTCCTTTTTTATTTAGCTGGCTGAAGTCGCCTCTGAGTTTGTCTCCGTTGTTTAAAAAGATGCGTCCAGTGGCGTGCTGGGGGGCGTCAGTGACTTCATCCTTATCAGGTGCTGCTAAGATGACTGAAGCACTGAGGGAGAGGATTAGCAGGGGCAATAGGGCTACTGTGACAAGTGCGCTGTATTTGATATGATGGGTGGAGTTCATACAAAGGGTGTTGGGTGTGGCGACGAGGTCGAATCTATGGGGTGTCGGTAAGTGAAGGCTCGATGGATTCGATGGAGTTTTTATCAATGGTTATTTCTCCTAGGTATGGGTGCTTACCACTCATTGTTTTTGCGCTGAATTGGATGTTTTCTAGGTGGAGGCTGCCTTTACCTGCGATGGTGACTTTGCTGGATTTGTCCTTGGCTGGGGTTTCTTCGTCGGTTTTTCTGAAGTAGAGGGTGTTGATGCGGTGCTCGGGAATATTGAGTATACGACCATTATGGTCGTCGGCTTTGAATGCGACTTTGAGCTTGGTGCTGTCTGCGTCTTTGCTGATGGCTTGAATCTCGCCGTTGATTTGATTGGCTTGGCTATCAATGAGGCTGTCACGTCCTGCTAGTGATTTGGCGGTGGGGGCACTAAATGTGTTATGGGTGCTAGCTTTTGTGATTTTGAGGTCAGTAATACGGGCTATATTGCCGCTCCTGTTAAAGAGGGAGACTTGACTGCCTTGGGCGGGTTGGGCGATGTCGTATCCTGTGCCGAGGAATCGATTATTAATCATGGCGTTGATTTCGCCTGAGCTGCGGTTGATACTAATACTGATGCGCGCTTTTGAGTTAGCTGTTTCTTTGGCGTCGATGTTGGCTGCGAGGATTTCAGTGTTTCCGTCAGCATCGGCTTGGGCTCGCTCGATTCTCAGAGATTGCTGATTGAGGACCATGTGGTAGCCACTTGGCTTGAGGGTCTTCTCCTTGCCTTCAGCGCAGAAGTTGAGATGGAAGTGGAGTTTTTCCTCCCATTCGACCTCAAAGCTGATGTTGAGGTTGGTAGGTAGGGGAAGCTTACGGGTTATTTTCCCTATTCCTTCTGTTTCAAAGGTGTTTATTTTGGTGCTCCATTTGCCTGAGTCTATGTGCCAGTTAGCTAGGTTGGGGGTGTTTTCTAGGACGCTGCTCTCACTGCCTAGATTGAACTTCAGTGTTGATAGGCTGGCGCGTGGGATGGTGATGGTGTCACCAAAGGCTACTTTGGCAATGAGCTGCTGATCATCGAGGGAGAGCACATCGAGTGGTAGGGTATCTCCATTTTTGAGCGAGATGAATTCGCTGTGGTTGGTTTTATTCGGGGTGGCGTGGTCGAAGAGGATTTGTCTAAAGTGATGCTGGTCGACTTCGAGGATGTCGTTACTGATGGGTGACTGGATGCTGATGATTCCGTCTGAAATAGAGGTGATGGTGCCTGATAGCTGGTCTTCTCCTGCTAAGGTAACACTGTCAGCACTGAGTCGAGGGATAGTGAGTAGGAGTGTCAGGACTAATGTCAGGGCTGGTGCCAGGATAGTTGCTGGGTGGGTGAATACTCGGTTCATTTTTCGTAAATGGGGAGGAATCGGTAATTGAGGGCGAGTGAGAGCAGTGAGGCGGCTGTGCCATAGGCGTTACCATTATTACTAGCAAAGGATCCGTCAGCGAGCTGACTGGCTGTGAGTAGTCGGGTGTTGTCTATATTCCACTGTTTCCAGAGTTCTTCGTCGGCTTGGAATAGTGCTTGTGCCATGTAGTAGCGAAAGTAAAAGGGGTGGCTCTGCCCTTGGTCTCTGATGTTTTTCTTCAGGTAGCTGGTGCTTTTGCTAAAGGCTGCTTCGTCTTGTTTTTTGGCAAGTGAGTAGCAGAGCGAGCCGATGGCGGTAAGGGTGGTATTGGGGCTGTGGCTGGATGTATAGCCGTAGGCTCCTTCGGCATTACGGCAGCTTTTCATGTAGGCGAGGCCTTGGTCGATGGCTTTGTCAGGGACGGGGATACCTGCATTACGAGCTCCGAGGAGGGCAACGAGCTGGCAGCCAGAGACGGTGGAGTCTGCGTCTTTGGAGTCGGGGTTGTAGCGCCAGGCTTTTTTGGTGTTGGCCTTCTGGGCGGTGATGATGAGGGCGACGGCTTTCTCAAGGGCTGGGCCAATACGCGGGTCGTCTACCATGCCGTAGCATTCTGCTAGTGCGAGTGTGGCGAAGCCGTGGTCATACATCTGTCCTCCCATGTAGCCATTTTTACCTTGATTAGCAGTGGCGATGAGTTGGTCGACACAGCGGCTGATGTTTAGGGCGTATGGGCCGTGATTGGGGTCTTCACCGTAGGCAAGAAAGGCGAGGGTGCATAGTCCGATAATGCCTGCTCGATTCCCCGATCCTGTCCATGCTCCAGAGGCTTCTTGGCTAGTGGAGAGGTAGCGGAGGCCTTTTTTGTAGATGCTTTCGACACCAGCTGGGATGGTGTCTGTGGTGCTGCGTATGATGGATTGGGCGTGGGTGGGAGCCACGGGGGATATCAGGTGTAGGCTCACCATGGTGATGATGAGCTTAGATTTGATGTGGGTGATGAGCATCATGGTTGTTGATGTGCTGTTGGAGTCGGTGATTAGGGCTTCAATCTTAGCGCTGCTGTTGGACTCCTTTGTTGTAGGCGTCCATTGCTTTTTGAAATTCTTTAGGGATCGGTTTGCCTGTGTTTCCAGCGCTTTTGGGGACGCGGCGATTGTCATTTTCTGGGGTGCTATCTGGATTCTGAGCTTGGCCACTGCCGTTACCTCCTCCACTGCCGCCGCCGCCATTACTTCCTGCGCCTTCTCCTTGGCCTTCGCTTTCGCCCTCGCCTTTACCTTCTCCTTCGTCTTTGCCGCCATTCATCATGTTTTCCATCATTTCGAGCATGGAGCTCATGTTTCCTTGCTTACCTTCTCCGCTTCCTTTGGATTGTTGTTTCTGCTTTGCTGCGTCGAAGATCTTTTCGATGACTTCGGTCTGGGTGGCGATGGTTTGCCCTCCTGTATTGCTGTCTTCGAGGAGGTCGGTGGCGTCTGCGATGATGATTTCAGTTTCTCGTAATAGCTCGATGAGCTTGGGGTCAGTCTGTTCGTCGATGATGTCTTGAACGTCAGCGGCGAGGTCGTCTTGTTCGTAGGCGAGTGTTTCAGCACGCTCGGCATGCTGTTCGAGGTCGAAGGGGGCTTGAGGCTGGGGTTCTTGTGCGTGTAGGCTGCCAATGAGCGCAGTAAGCCCAAGGATTCGCAGAATGGGAATGGAGTGGCTTGTGGTTTGGGTGGATGAGGTCATTGGTCGAGAAGGGGGGTTATGGGGTGATAGCTTCAGGGGCTGTCTTGTTGAAGACTCGGTAGAGGTCTTCAAGTGCGCGGGTGCGGCTTCTTATACCTTGTTCAGTCTGGATCATGCGCATGATTTTGAGCATGAATTCGAAGTCTTGGTCTTCTTGTGGTGGGGCACCACTACCACCTCCGCCCTCACCACCTGCGCCGCTGTCTTTGAGCTCTTTGGCCCAGAGGGTGAGCTGATTAGCCCATTTCTTGGAGTCTTGGATGGAGTTGTATGAGGTGTTGGTCTTGATCTTCTGGCTAAGTTTTTCAAGTGCTTCATTGATACCTGAGTCTTGCATCGCGCCTGAGAGGTTTTGGTGTTCTTCTTTTTGGGTTCTCTGGAAGTAGTGCAGGAGGTCTTCTTGGATCCAGCGAACGTCGGCGGCGGTTTGCTTTTGTTGGGCGGTGAGAGCCTTGATGCTGCGCTGCTCTGCGGGGTCAAGCTCGTCATAGGTGCTTCCTATGACTTGGTTGATCATGGAGATGAATGTGCTGGCGATGTTGTTTTCATCTGAGGCTGCTCGCTTGAGGCGGTTGACGAAGGTTCCTGCTTCGAATTTGTCGTTGGCTTCGTTGGACTCTTTGAGTGCTTGTTGCATCTGCTCAAGTGCCTTTTGCTGCTCTTTGATGGCTTCTTGGAGGTCTTCTTTGGATTTCTTTTCAGCGTTACTGGTGTCTTGGGCTTCTTGGAGTTTTTGCTCTACCTTGGGGAGCGTTTTCTGGGCGAGCTCCTTCATGGCGTCGAGGGCTTTAGACATTTTCTGGAGGGTTTTTTTGTCAATTTCGCCATTACGAACGGCGTCCTTGAAGAGCTTCTCCATGTTTTCTGCAGTGTCTTTCATGCGTTCTTTGTTGGCGCGCTCTGCTTCTTGCTGGTCTTGGAGTTTTTTCAGGCCTTCTGGGGTCTGGAGGTGCTTGTCTTCTTTTCGCTCTAGGCGGAGGTTTTCGTCATTAAGCTTCTGTTCTTCGCGGGCTATGTCTTCGAGATTTCCAATGATGCGGTCGAAGTCGTTTTTGAGAACTTGGGCGTGCTCATCAGGGGTGAGTATGTAGATGAGGATGGGCTCTGAGTAGGCTCTGGCTCGTTGTGGATTGTAGTCTTCTACCCATGATCTTAGGATGAGTTTCTGCGGCTGGATGCCGAGCGTGGACGGGGAGAGTGAGAAGGGGGTTTTGAGCTCTGTTTGGGTGGGGTTGCCTTCTGCGAGGGTTAGCTCTCCTGTTGTAGCGCTGGCTTCAGTCGCTCTTGCGGGGTCTCCTGCCCAGCTGATGCCAGAGGCTTTGATGCCGTAGTCGTCGTCTGCTAGAACTTCGAAGCTGATGGTGTCCTTGGCGAGCATGACGTGTTGTCGCTCGATGCCCTGAATGAAGGTGGAGGGGCTTTGGTCTTGGATGTTTTCTATGTGGATAGTGAGTGTTTTGTCAGCTGCTAGGCCGTGTATGCCCTGCCATGTGAGTGGGATGTTCATGGCATTTGCTTTGATGAGGATAGGGGCGGAGGTGATGAGGTTGTCCTTGATGGTTGTCGCTAGGGCTGTGGTGGTGGCGGTAGGCTCACTAGGCTTATTGGGTGTGAGCTGAGGCTGTGACGGAGAGTTCGCGTCGTTTTGGAAGCTGGTGGCTTCTTCGATGATGGGGGTGATTTCTGCGTGGGCTGATCGGAGTTTTCGACTGATGGAGGCTTGGATGCTGATTTGGCTGCCTTCGAGTGCTGTGATGAATCCCGATCTTAGGTCGGCGGTTTTGTCTGGGCGCTGTAGGTAGCCGGGGAGCTCGATGGAGGCGCGGACACTCTGCATGCTAGGGCGAATGAGTGGCTCGATGGGGGTGCTTTCATAGGCGTCATCAGCTTCGATTTGGAGGTTGGCTGCTGTTCTCTGACCGGGGATGGTGAAGGTGTATGCGCCATTGACTAGCTCGCTCTTGACCCATGGGTCACTGCCGTAGCGTGCGCGCGCTTGCTTGGGGCTGCGGATGCTTTGCTTATGGAGGGGGATGGTGATGTTGAAATGTTCGCCGTAAGGCACATAGAGTGGCTGGCTAATGGCGGAGAGGTCAAGCTGGGTAAAGGTGTAGCGCGGGGTGTCAGAGAGGGGTAGTAGCCAGCGTTTGAGGGCGTTGTTTCCTGCTTCTGGTGAGTAGAAGACGGTGGCAGCGGTGGTGAGGGTGATTGCTATTACGGCGAGTAGCCAGCTGCGGTGACGGTTCTTGGGTAGGGCTACATTGAGGTCACGCTTGGAGATTTCGCGCGCTACGTCCTGCATCGCAGCGGCTCTTAGTTCGGGGGAAAGTGATTCTTTGGTGGCTGTCTGGCTCTGCAGCTCTACGACTCCTAGGAGTCGGTCTCCTAGGTGAGGGAACTTCTGGGCGACGAGGCGGGCGAGCTGATTCTCATAGCGATGGCCGTATACCCAGCGGTGTATGATGTAGGGGGCAAAGATGGCAAAGATTGATGCGCCAATGATAAGGATAGCTAGGCGAGCTCCCTGTGGGGTCTCGATGACGCGGTCGAGTAGAAAGACAATGAGGAAGGAGAGGGTGAGTCCGAAGATGCCTGCAAGGATGGCTTCTGAGATCTTTGCCCGCCAGAGCTTCTTTTTGAAGGCCTCAAGCACGATGCGTAGCTCTTCAGGAATGGCTACTTGTTGCGTGTTTTTGGGCTTGTTTGATGAATCAGACATGAGGCGGGTAGGGGGTGTGAAATAGCTGTTTTCACTTGTTTGTCGTCGCTAATGTCACCTATGCTTGGTGATAGTTCAAACTTTAATCTACCTTATTTTCTCAGTGTTTCATGACCTTTCTGCTGTAAGATTAGAGATGAATTTAAGTTGTTCGTGTTACATCACTGATGTTGCTTTTTGGTGCCTTTTTTATTTTTTCGTAGCGGCTAGGTTGCTAATTGTTGAGCTTTAAGATAACGGTTACTTCTAGTGACTACTTCAGCTTCTACAAATACGGTGCCAGCCGCTGCTTCACGCGAGATTTCGCGCCGTCGAACCTTCGCTATCATTTCTCACCCCGATGCTGGTAAAACAACGCTTACCGAGAAGCTTTTGCTCTACGGCGGTGCTATTGGCTTAGCTGGAAGTGTGACTTCTAAGAAGGAGCAGCAGTCGACTTCGAGTGACTGGATGTCGATGGAGAAGGAGCGTGGTATTTCAGTTTCTTCTACCGTGCTTCAGTTCGAGTATAATGATTGCTGTGTGAATCTTTTGGACACTCCGGGTCACCATGATTTCTCAGAGGATACTTACCGTGTGCTTTCAGCTGTGGATGCTGCGGTGATGGTGATCGATGCTGGTAAGGGTATTGAGGCTCAGACGCTGAAGCTCTTCGAGGTGTGTCGCCGTCGAGGGGTGCCGATTTTTGTTTTTATCAATAAGATGGATCGCCCTTCTCGTCCGCCGTTAGAGCTTCTTGATGAGCTTGAGGATGTTCTAAAGCTAGCACCAGCGCCTGTGAATTGGCCGCTGGGTGATGGGCCTCGCTTCCGTGGTGTGTATGACCGGAGTAAGGGTGAGGTTAATCTCTTTGAGCGCACTACAGGTGGGGCTTTTAAGGCTCCATTAGAGGTGGCTGGCATCGAGGATGAGAAGGTTCGTGAGGCTCTTGATGATGAGCTTTATGAGACGGTCATTCAGGAGGTTGAGATGCTTGATGGGCTGACAGAGCCATTGGACATCGAGCGGGTGCTCGCTGGTAAGCAGATGCCGATTTACTTCGGTAGTGCGATGAATAACTTTGGTGTGCAGAATATGTTGGAGAGCTTTTTGGAGCTAGCTCCTGAGCCTACAGGCAGAGTGAGTGATGGCGAGATGGTGTCACCTAGTGATGAAAACTTCTCTGGTTTTGTATTTAAAATTCAGGCGAATATGAACCCCCGCCACCGTGACCGTGCCGTATTTATTCGCATTGTCTCAGGGGTGTTTGAGCGTGATATGCAGGTCGTCGATCAGCGCACGGGTAAGAAGGTGAGGCTGGCTAATGCTCAAAAGCTCTTTGGTCAGGATCGCGAGACTCTCGATCGTGCTTATGCAGGAGATATTCTCGCCCTTGTGGGTAATTATAATTTCCTCATCGGTGATACTCTGACGAGTGACCCGAAGGTGGTTTATAATGAGATGCCTCGTTTCACTCCTGAGTGCTTCACCTATATTGTCAATAAGGATACTGCGAACATTAAGCGCTACCGCTCAGGTATGGAGCAGCTGATGAAGGAGGGTGTAGCTCAGGCTTACCGAGTCCATGGCAGTGTGCAGGCGGTTCCTATGCTAGGTGCTGTGGGACCACTTCAGTTTGAGGTGCTTCAGGCGAGACTTATTTCTGAGTATCAGGTAGAGACACGCCTCGAGCATTCACCATGGACGGTGGTGCAGTGGTTCGAGGAGAAGGAGCCAGATACACTCAGACGTGAGAGCGATCCTCCAGAGGTGAATTTACCATCGGGGTGCTCAGTAGCTAAGGATCAGGACGGAAATTGGGTGGTGCTACTCTCTGCTAAGTTCTACGTTGGTCTACTTCATGAGCGTAACGAGCACTTGATCTTCCGTGATCATGCGACGAACTAGAGGTTAGTCGCCAGCTGCTAGTTTTTGACTGCGGCGACGACTGATATTTCGACAAGTAACTCAGCTCTTGCCATGCGTGCTTCAACACAGGCTCGTGCTGGTGCGTGGCCTTCTGGCACCCATGCGTCCCAGACGTCATTCATGGCGGAGAAGTCCTTCATGTTGCGGACGTAGATGGTGGCTGAGAGTAGGTGCTCACGATCTGATCCCGCACTGGCGAGGAGCTCGTCGACTTTCTCAAGCATAGTCTGAGTCTGCTCGGTGATGTCCTTGCTGGCGTCTTTACAGACTTGGCCGCAGAGGTAAATGGTGTCGTTATGGGTGACGACGCGACTCATGCGCTGCTTTGTTTCCTGTCGTTGAATACTCATGGCAGGAAGTAGTAAGCCACTTTTTATGATGTGAGAAAAGGGTAATGTGGTGGATTAGCCTAGCTGATGATGACCGACGATGGAATGTCGCCTGAATGAGACTAGGTGGGCACTGGACTAGAGTGCTGTGTCTCTCATTTCAAAGGAGCGAATAGGGTAGAATATGTAGCTATGACTATCGCTGTTTGCGGACTTATAGAGAAACATCATTTGTCTTTGTCCGATGTAGTTTTTCCATGTTTTTCTTAGAAAGTAGGAGGGTTTCTCTTGCTTACTATCTGTCACGTAATCGAGTTTGATCCGGTAATTTTGTTCTCTCATATTCCTCATGTCTAACAGGAATCTTGATTGCGGTTTGACGAGGATTTCTTTCTCTCCCATGCGGCCTAAAAATGCGGAGTCAGTGAAGTTGATGAATAGCATCTGACCTGCATCGAAGTTACTCGGGTCAGCATTGATCGCCCTAAGCTTGATGCCGTAGGTTTTATTACTGGGGTCTGCGAATGCTAAGATGATGATGTTATTCCAAGATTCTGGAAATTTTACCCGAGGCGCTGTTTTGAGTGCTGCACTCTCAGGTAGCTCAGAAGTTTCTAAAAAGGCGAGCTGGGTGGTCGTGGCTGCGACCTTAAATGATTCTGAGAGGGCTTTATGCTTGAGCCTTACATCGGTGGAGCCTCCGCTATTGTTGTAGACATAGACTTTTTCGGGGGTCTTGCCGGGGAAGTCAAAGTATACGATCTTTGCGTGTCTAGCTGCTTGGGTGGATACACAGAGGAGGAGTGATAGTGAGGCTAGAAGGGTGGCGAAAAGAGTATTTTTCATGTGAATGAATGATTTAAACTTCATCAGGTGATAACCATTTGAAGGAGACAATTTCAAATTTTCTTCCCTGTAATTGGTTGATTGGCTCGGTAGGCCTATTTAGTGATTTTT
>JALZUH010000204.1 GCA_023301645.1 Akkermansiaceae bacterium | reverse complement strand
GCACCGTGGAAGGGTGACCAGCTGGCGATGTTAGGGTTGAATCCCCATGACATGTGGGTGCAGGTATTGGTCTCGCCTGAGAGTAGTGGGATCTTAGCGACCATCGCATCTGTAGGGGTGAGCTGGGTCTTACCACCGAAGGGGTTGAGCACAGATGAGGCTCCAACAGAGCTATCAAACATCTCTCCAAGACCTTTCTGAGAGCAGGTATTGAGGTCAGCTAGTGTGGCTTTCCATGATGCTGCGATTGATTGGTTGGCAGTATCAACTGCAGGCTTTCCAAGAGGATTAGCTGCAGTGGGTTCTTCAACTTTGATCTGAGTGGAGAGGGTGACACCATTGGTATCGAGGAAGGCTCGTGAGAAATCGACGATTTTCTTCCCACGCCATGAGATGACTAGTCTGCCAGAGTCGGTGACCTTGGCCACTTCGCTGCATTCGAGGTTTTCCTTGGCGCACTCGGCTTGGAAGTATGGCACCTCTGACGGGTCGATACAGATGGCCATGCGTTCTTGAGACTCAGAAATGGCGAGCTCTGTGCCGTCGAGTCCGTCGTATTTCTTGAGGACTTTATCGAGGTTGATCTCTAAGCTTGGGGCGATTTCACCGATAGCGACAGAAACACCACCTGCACCGAAGTCATTACAGACCTTGATCTTAGGGGCGAGTTCTGGGTTGCGGAAGAGTCGCTGCACCTTGCGCTCAGTGGGTGGGTTACCCTTCTGAACTTCAGCTGAGTTATCGAGAGCGGTATCTGTATGCTCCTTGGATGAGCCTGTCGCTCCACCTACCCCGTCTCGACCTGTGCGACCTCCGATGAGGAGGATAGTGTCACCATTAGCAGGTGAGCCACGGAAGACGTTTTTCTTCGGTGCGGCTGCTACGACAGCACCGATTTCCATGCGCTTGGCGACATAGTTCGGGTGGTAGACTTCTGAAACTTGACCTGTGGCGAGACCGATCTGGTTACCATAGGATGAGTATCCCTGTGCAGCTTCCTTACAAATACGGCGCTGTGGCAGCTTACCCGGTAGGGTGTCCGCGAAGGATGTGCGTGGGTCAGCAGCTCCTGTGACACGCATCGCTTGGTAGACGTAGGAGCGACCAGAAAGAGGGTCACGAATGCAGCCACCGAGGCAGGTAGCAGCACCTCCGAAAGGCTCGATTTCGGTAGGGTGATTGTGTGTTTCGTTTTTAAACATCACTAGCCAGTCTTCGTCGGTGCCGTCGACATCAACAGGCACGACAATGGACGCGGCATTGATCTCCTCGGAGACCTCGACGTTATCAAGCTCGCCAGTTTTGCGCAGCTCCTTCATGGCAATGAGGGCAATGTCCATGAGTGTCTCTGGGCGCTCAGTATCGGCACCATAGACTTCGTTACGCGTCGCCTGATACTTGGCGTATGTTTTGGCGATGACGTTCTCTTTTTCAAATTCGACACCTTCAATCTTGGTGGCAAAGGTGCTGTGGCGGCAGTGATCAGACCAGTAGGTGTCGAGCATCTTGATCTCTGTAATGCTCGGGTTTCTACCTTCTTCATCACGGAAGTAGCTCTGGGTGAAAGTGAGGTCGAGAGGTGACATTGCGAGACCAAGCTTCGCGCGGAGGGCAACTAGCTCGTCTTCTGTTGCGGTGATGAATCCTTCGAGGATCTCTACATCGGAAGGTGTCTCAGAGGTGATCTCTAGTGACTCGGGGATTTCCATGGACGCCTCACGTGAGTCGACGGAGTTAATGGTGAAGTCCTTGATACGCTGGATGTCATCTGCGGTCAGTGCTCCTTTGAGCACGATGACTTTAGCAGAGGCGATGATAGGCTGAGACTCTTGAGAAAGGATCTGTATGCACTGCTCGGCAGAATCTGCGCGCTGGTCATACTGGCCGGGGAGGTATTCTACTGCGAAGGCTGACTCGTCAGCTGCTAGCTCTAGGGTAGGGCTCGTTGTTTCGACCTGTGGCTCAGAGAGGATGAGGCGCTCTGCTGCCTGAAATGCAGCGCTATCGAGCCCCTGAACGTCATATCTTTGGATGATGCGAACATCGGCTAAATTACTGAGGTTAAGGTTCTCCCTGAGGTCGTGAAGTAGTTCACGGGCTTGGGCATTGAATTCGGCTTGTTTCTCGACAAAAACTCGGTTCATAACTGTAAGGTGCGAAATGGGGCTCTGTGTGGGGCTGAGTGTGTGAATCAGGCTGAGTCTGTAATGACTCGCTGAGAGGGGCGGATAGTAGGGATGGAGGCTTGATGAGCAAGTTCAATCAAGAGCGATAGATAGAAATTATTTTTAGCAAGCGTGAGCTTCTCACCTATAGGGTGACGATTGCTTTGATCGATCGCTAGTAGCAGGTATGAGCTAGGTTTTAGTCAGAGAATGTTGCTCCGAGATTGGTGATTAGCTGCGATAGGTCGTCTTGGGATTCGATAGGGTAGGTTGTCAGCCACTTCTCTTTGCGGAACCATGTTCTCTGGCGCTTGGCATATTGGCGTGTAGCGGCTGCGATGAGCTCAGTGCATTCTGCGCGGTCTATGTCACCTGCAAGTAAGGTTCTGATCTGGGAGACACCAATTGCTTTTTGGCAAGTGATGGA
>JALZUH010000203.1 GCA_023301645.1 Akkermansiaceae bacterium | reverse complement strand
AGGCGCAGTAGCCAATCCCAGACGGCGCCTGTATCCGCAGCTTTCAGACCACTAAACACTTAAACCACAGTCCACCATCGCCCTCCCGTCTAGGATGGCTATGCTATGACGTTCTGCAATAATATGACATCCGAATACCCACCAGAACTCAAAGGGTTTCATGCAAAGAATATGCTTCATGCTCTCTACGTGTTCGCGATTCCCGCTATCGCTGGTAGTTGGGCGTTTTGCCGTCAAGAAGCGTTCGCAGCAGATGATGACTTACAATCGGCACTGGGGTGGGTTTTCATGGGAGGTGTTGGTGCCTTCATGATTACAATCTTGATCAAAGCTCTAGTTACCTTACCCAAGTGCCCAGAATGTAGTCGCAAGATGATACAGGAGAAGACTATTGATATTCCTGACAAGGCGGTTCTTGGTATGCACTCCTCTTCTAAATGGAGGATAGTTCATTGCTCAAATTGTAATATCCGCTATCGAATCCCTGGGCTCTCGCAAGAGTGAAGAACTAAAAATCAGAACAAGACAGCACACCCCAACCCACTAAACGCTAAGGAGTTTAGATTTATGCCCTCTTTAACCTATAGCCCCTCGTAGAAAGCCGACCTCTGTAGCGAGCACCACGCTATGACCTTCGCCTGAAATGAAAAAATGTATCATCATTAGCTTAAGCTTAATTCTACTTTTCCTACTCACAATCGTGTCTTCAATCTATAGAGCATATGGTGGGCATAACGTGAACAGAGCAGTGGGTCTCTACCTAGAGGCTAATAATGGCAAGGCTCCGAGGTCATGGGCTGATATTGAGCCTTATCACTTAGACCCTATATTGGGCTTTCATTCAGTAGTCATCGTGAAGCGTTATTGGGCAGTTCATTGGGACGCTGACTTGATGAAGCTATACGAAGATGCAAAGGAATCTGAAGCCCTTACAGGGCGCACGCGGGGTTTAGCATACACTCGCACGGTTTACCGTAAGAGGTCTGTTAAAGATCCCGGTGAAGTCACAAACTGGTGCCTTCATGGCATGATCGTTCGTTCTATCGATAAGCTTAAAAAAGAAGAATGAAGGAATGGTGAATGTTGAGCTGTGGTAATACTTAAAGGCTTGCTGAAAAGGATTCGCCTGATAGCACTTAGATGTTGTAACTGCAATGTTTGCAGGGAAGCAATAACTCAAATTAAACTTCGCAAGGCTTGATTGCATATCAGTTAAGAGTGAGCGAATAACACTGTTCTGCTAAAAATGAATACCCGTAAAATAATATCCTTATGCTTACTACCAATAGTAATTCTGGGTGGCGCTATACTTGGAGGTATTCCATTCTTAATGGGCTTGCTTGTAAGCCTTATCATTAAGAACTATGTGCATTCCCTTATTACATCAGTAACAGTAGTTTCAATATTGTTTATATTGTCTGCAGTTTATGGAGGAATTAATATTTCAAGTATTGAGATCAATATACACAATGGCGTTCGGGTTTCTGAGAATAGCTCAATATGGATCAACTGTATCTATACTGTGTTTTTCACGTATTTTGGATGCCAATTAGGCCAATCAATAAAGCGATTTTTCTCTAAAGGTAGTTAACCTTTAGTATATGAAACCTTAACCGATGAAACAAACTAAACTTGCAGAACAAGATGTTGCTAGTAATCCACTAACCGCTGAATAGTTTAATTTAATGGTAATTTTAACCTTCAACCCTTTCGTCAAAGTCCGCTCTCGGTAGCGGATTCCAGAGCTTTGACGTTCGCTAAAAAATGCCCTACCACTTGAATCCAGAGCAATCGGAGTCGGTTTTGACGCTCGATAGCGAGGCACGCAGCATTCATTGTATCGGGCAGATCGGAGATTGGGAGGAGCTGTGGGGTGTTCGCAACGATGAAGGGTGGCTAGTTCCTTGTGCTACTGGGGATATGCAGTATTTCCCAATCTGGCCACATCCAGACTACGCCCAGATGACTGCTGCTGATCGATTCCCGGGTCACATCCCCGAGCGAATCACACTCGACGACTTTATGAGTATATGGCTTCCAAGATTGAAAGACGATGGTGTGAAGGTTGGAATTTTCCCGAATATGGAGTGGACGATGTGGATCTTGGAGCCAGAGGATGTTCTTAGTTCACTCGAAGATGAAATAGCTCAATACGAATAAGAGGAAAACAAGTTAATGCGGGGAAAAGTGAACTTGGCTAGGGAGCTAGGTTGAGTGAGTAGCAGCAGGGGGGGGCTATTGGATATTCTGTGGTCGTTACGAGCAGAAAAAAGCGAACAACACGCAGTAGCTAGAAGCACGGTGCGTGTAGCGTTGGCTGTTAGGGTGGGTAGCTATTTTGGAGCTCGGTCATGCGTTTAGCCTTGTTTGCAGCTCGCAAGATCTTATCGTTCGTCTAAGCATGAAAGATATACTAAGAAGCATCACAAGATCAATGATAGGCGATGAAGTGATACCCAAAACCGAGGTTTTTTCCTCACCTGATGGTAAGCAGATCATTCTCCTGGGATTGAGAAAAAAGAGCGATTCATTCTTCTTAGAAATTGAGATTACCAATAGCGGAGCAGTAAAAGTGAATCCATTTGAAGCAAGATTACGACTGCTGTCAGTAGATACATTGTTGAACCCCGTTCAAGCATCTATCGAAGCCCTAAAGGCAGGTTCTCTGGCTGAAAAAAAGTTACCCTTAATAAGTAGTCGATCCTGAAAAAGGCTCTCATCCTTGTAGTGTCTAAGCACCCACACTGAAAAAGTGTGTTCTAATTTGCAAGAAAGTATCGCGCTGGCAGTCAA
>JALZUH010000202.1 GCA_023301645.1 Akkermansiaceae bacterium | reverse complement strand
AACAGTGTTATTCGTTGACTCTTAACTGATATTCAGTGGAGTTTTACGAGGTTGGGGTTGTGTTGTTGTTTTTCTCACAAGCGTTGTAGTTACAGTATATTAGCGATATCAGGCGGGTGTTTTTTGGCAAGATTTTAAATGTTTGTCCTTATTGATTGTTCATAAATATGAATCATCTGATATTACAGCGCTTAATATCAGATAGTTTGAATACCTTGAATTTCAATGAGTTATAAGTATTCATTTTCCTTTTGACTTTTAAAATTGTTCATGAGAGTAGTGTTTAAATGAGCTACATTAACAAAGTTTGCAACTGGCGTGAGGATCTTGAGAATGCTCGAGATCTCTCGAAGAAGGAGATTCAATTTGTGGGTTTTGTTGTAAGTTGGTTTGAAAGCTGGCGTATGGGGAAGGACTTGGGGGCTTCGCGTGATGTGGCGGCTCGGTTCTGGAGGGAGGCGGTGATGGTAAAGGAGCGGCCTAGCTGGCAGCTGGATCAATGGGCGATGGGGATACGATGGTATTTGGGTTGGCTACAGCTTTGTGCAGAGAAGAAGAGAGATCATCGTAGCTTGCCAGAACGTATGATGGCTGCTGTGGAGAGGGTTGGAGCCAGGAGAGGCTTGGCTTATAGGACGAGAAGGACTTATGCGGGCTGGGTGGCTAGATTTGGTGCGTCGGTAAATACTGTGAGTGATGCTACTAATACTGATTTGGCGAAGGCGTGGTTAAGTGAATTGGTCAGTGAGTCTAAGATTGCTTTTTCCACGCAGAAGCAGGCTCTTAATGCTCTTGTCTTTTTCTATAAGGAGGTTTGTGGGATGGATGAGGTAGATCTAGGGGTGAGGATGAGAAAGAGGGCGAAGAGGATTCCCGTGGTTTTGTCTAAGGCTGAGGTGATGAGGTTAATTACTCTGATCGAGCCTAGGTATAAGACGAATGCTAAGCTTCAGTATGGGGCTGGCTTACGGATCTCTGAGCTGGTGAATCTGAGGGTGAAGGATGTGGATCTTGATCGTGGGACTTTGACGGTGAGGTCAGGGAAAGGCGGGGATGACCGGGTTACGATGGTTCCTGATAATGTGCGGGAGGATCTGGCTAAGCAGCTGGTGTATGCTCGTAGGCTTTATGATCTGGATAGGGACGCTGGGGCGAATGGGGTTTTCTTGCCGAATGCGCTGGTGCGTAAAATCCCCAGTGCGGCTAAGCAGTGGGAGTGGTTTTGGCTATTTCCAAGCGCGCAGGAGTCTCGAGATCCTGATTCTGGGGTGAGGCGCAGGCATCATGTGCATACTTCGGCTTATGGTCGGGCTGTGACTAAGGCGGCTAGATTGGCTGGTGTGGTGAAGCGGGTGACGACACATGTGCTTAGGCATAGCTTTGCGACTCATTTACTGGAGGCTGGGACTGACATTCGCTCTATCCAAGATTTGCTGGGGCATGGCGATGTAAAGACGACTGAGATTTATACCCATGTGGCGATGAGGCAGAATGGCTGCGGGGTGAGGAGTCCGCTGGATTTTTAATAGGCTGATTTCTATATATGGAGGATATTCTTGCTACGGTATGATTTTTTCTTAGTATGTTCGACTTGAAGTCGATTGATCTATCTGCTGCTTTGGCGCATTTTATGGCTCGGTGTCCGCTTTTTCTTCCATTACTGGGGGTTTTGCTTGGCATTTGGCTTACTGATAGTTTGTTTAGCGGCTTGCTCTATAGTTGGTTCGGCCAGTGTTTTCTATATGAGTTTCTTGGGGGATTTCTTGGGAATTTAGGGGGGCTGGGTGTTTGGGTTCTTGCCGTTGCTTTGGGGGTGTTGGGGGCTTTGGGCTTGGGGATGATAAGGTGGCTGGTGCTAAGGGGGCTGTCTACGGGGAGGGTTCGCTTATTGGCTTTTCTGACTTCGCGCTCTTTCTTGCTGCATGTATGGGTGTTTTGTTTTGCTTGGTTGTCATTTGCGCTATTTCACGGAGTGGCTCTTGGTCGGCAGCAGCTGTGGCTGGAGCAGGCGCCGACTGAGGTGGTGGTCACGGGACGGGTGTTGGATGCAGGGTCTGGGGCGAGTCAGGGGCCTTGTTTATTCGAGGTGGTGAATGTGGAGGGTGGCTCCCTGCCTGCTGGCGTGCGACTGGTCTTGCTGACTCCTCGGCGTTTCAATGTGGAGCTGGCATATGGTGAGTTTTTTAGTGCACGGGGGCGACTGGAGGCTATTGCAGGGGCGAGAAATCCTTATGGATTTGATCTGGCGGGGTGGCGACATCGACAGGGCGCTGATCTGAGCTTGGTGACTGTGGGTGGTATTGAGAGGCGTGGTGAGAGTTTCTTGGCGCGGCCTATTTCTATGCTGCAGCGGCTTCGAGAGCGGGTCAGGGGTGGTCTTACAGTTGGTATCGAGGAGGGCTCTCTGGAGGCTCAGGTCATACGGGCGGTGGTGCTGGGGGAGAAGCCTGCTAGTGGTGGGTCATCGAGCTCTGGTGGCTCTAGTAGTCGCACTTTCGATGATGGGGCTCTGATGGATTATTTCCGACTCAGTGGCACGCTGCATGTGTTTGCCGTAAGTGGGCTGCATGTGGGGATGGTTGCCCTGCTGCTTAATTTCAGCTTGTCGTGGCTCCACTCCCCTGCTTTCGCATTACCGCGAGCTGTGCGTATCTATGTGGTGATACTGGGGATGGTGCTGTATGCAGGTATCACGGGGTTTAATCCTCCTGCTGTGCGGGCGACGATCATGGGCTCGGTCATTATGGCGGGTTTTTTACTAAAGCGTAAGCCGATGGTGCTCAATAGTCTGGCGCTGAGTGCTATCGTGGTATTGCTGTGGGATAGTCATCAGTTATTTACTCCGGGGTTCCAGCTGTCTTATGGGGTGCTGCTTGCTATTGCACTTATTTCTAGTCTGTGGGGTAAGTTGCTGAGTCCACTGGCGAGGGTTGATCCGTTTATGCCTAGGGTTCTTTTAAGTAGGTGGCAGACGATGGTTCTAGGGGTGAGGAGTTGGTTGGTGGCTTCGCTGTCTGTTTCTCTGTCAGCTACGATTGGCTCGGCTCCTTTGATATGGCTGCACTTTGGTATATTTACCCCGATTGGTATCATTGCGGGTATTCCTCTGATCCTGATTGTTTTTGTGATTCTTGCTATGGCGATGCTTAGTATCGTGGTGGGGGCTTTGTGTCCGCCTATTGCGCCATGGCTTAATGAGGGTAATGCTATTGCGGCTGTTGCGGCGCATCGCACGGCTCGGTTTTTTGCAGAAATGCCAGGCGGCCACTGGCAGCGGGTGCCTCCGCGACCTGAGGGTGGACGGGTGATTATCTTCGACATGCCTTATGGTGGTGGGGCTAATCTACTCGATCTGGGTGGTGGGGTGCTGCTGGACTGCGGGCGCGAGGATCACTTCAGTCGTAATGTCTTACCTGCTATCGAGGCTCTGGGAGTGGTTCCAGATTCGCTGATTGTGACTCATGCTGATTCCCAGCATAGTGGTGGGTTGGCGGAGTGCTTGAGGGTATTTGCCCCACAGCAGAGTGTGATCCCTCGGCGCGATCTTTCGAGTCCTAGTTATCTGGAGTTTGTAAGACGAGCCGATGCTCTCGATCACCCGCTGATTATCCCGACTCTGGGTCAGAAGTTCCCGCTTGAGGACGGTGCGTATTTGGAGGTGCTGCATGCGCCATACCAGCTTCTGGGTAGAGGGAAGGCTGATGATAGTGGCTTGGTGATTCGGCTTCACTGGCAGGGGTGGAGGGTCATTTTCACGGGGGATGCGGGTGTCGAGACTGAGGCTCGCATGCTGGAGTCTGGTGTCGATCTGAGTGCCGATGTGATCGTGATGGGCTGGAACCAGCATGATTTCACGGGTAGTGAGGGGTTTTACCGTGCGGTTTCTCCTGCTGTAATTGTGACGAGTAGCTCTTTGTTCCAAAACAACTCACATGTGAGCGAGCATTGGGGGCGACTTACCGAGAAGCTCGGTATTGAGGTCATCGATCAGCATGATACTGGGGCGCTGACTCTGACCATTAGTGATGGCAAGCTCTGCCTGGCTCCGACATTGGATGATGCGACGATTACGAAGATTGATTAGGATCGATCAAGTTTGGTGAAACTGATTCGTATTGGACAGTAAATACATTACTGCTAGTGGCTTCTGTGGGCATCGAAACAGGCTGAGACACGGGGGAGGTAATTAGGAGCTTGGAAAATAGGTGATGGACAATTCTTCGATGCGGCTGCAATTTGCAGACAGCTTAACAACCCAGCACCAGCACTATCGTTAAAAAGAACTTCAGCTTACTTCTCGCGCTACGCTATCTCAATCCCCTGCGTGCGCATGCTTCGGTCATCACTCTGATCTCACTCATCGGTGTGGTTCTGGGGGTTACTGTTCTTATCGTCGTGCTTTCTGTCTTTGGGGGTTTCGAGCAGCTCATTAAGAAGCGAGTCTTGAGCTATACGCCTCATATCTACGTGGAGCGGGTATTACCATGGCAAAATCCAGAGGAGTTCCCTGACTATAATGCGGTGAAAGAGTGGCGCGGGCTACAGGACACGCTGAGCTCAGTTGATGGTATTCAGAGTGCTTATGCCTTGGTGAATGACTATGTGATTCTCGATCAGAATGGAGCTGTTGCGCCAGTGAGCATGCAGGCGATTGATACCAGTAATACTGACCAGAGTGAGTCACTGCAGGCACTCATCACAGAGGGTAATGGCACGGCTGATATGGGACTCGGCGAGTCGGTAGTAGTTTCTTCCATGACGGCGAGTCGCTTGAATATCCATCTGGGCGATACCATTCAGGTGCATTCTTCGCGAAATATTCAAGAGGTTCGCCCTGTTTTAGAGAGGCTCGATAACCCTGCTCTGGTGGAAAGCCACAGTGAGGCCATTAAGGTGATACAAAAAGACCTTGAGGCTTCTTTCAGCGATGACCCAGAAAATAAGGCGCTTGAGATCGTGCCTATTTCTGACCTGAAGGCGATCTACTACGATAGTATCAGCCCGCTTTATGAGCTGGCTCTGCGCCCGTCTGAGCAGCAGATCATCAATGATACTCTCATCATGCTCGAAGAGGGTGTTCGTAGCACTCCTGATCCGGATGATTCCGGTGTATTTAGCTTTCCGAGTGGGCATACTACTTCTGCTATTGAGCTCTTGGGCACGCTCTTAGAAATCAATGCGCATAAGGAAGATATCGAGGACATGAAAAACATGAAGAGTTTGGTGCTACCTAAAGACCTTCATGTGGTCGGTATTTATCAGGCGACACCTCATGCGGTGAGCCCTGATATCTTCGTGCCGCTACCTGTGGGGCAGGACCTAACTGCCCTCGGTGATGGAGTTCGTGGTATCGCTCTCATTCTCGACGATCCTTATGATGCGGAGGCTGTTATTGGCCGTGTCCTACCCGTCATTGAGAATGACCCCGCGTGGCAGGCGCGCACATGGATGCAGGATCATCAGGCGCAGTTTTCATGGATCAAGACTCAGCGCCAGCTACTTAGCTTCTGCTTGTCATTTATCATGCTGGTGTCCGCATTCTCTATCATGGCTGTGATGTTCACAGTGACGATCCAGAAGAAGCGCGAGATCGGTGTCATGAAGGCTCTAGGAGCTGCTCCCGCTCAGCTGGTCAGGGTCTTCGTCTACCAAGGCGTTATTATTGGATTTGTCGGTGCTATTCTAGGTATCGTCACTGGTTACACGGTGGTTGTGCAGAGGAATGCCATCTTGAAGTTTTTTGCCGATTGGGGCTTCGACCCCTTCCCTTCTGATATCAATGGTTTTGAGGGATTACCTGCGACGATCAACCCGTCTGAATTCATCGCGGTGTTCATTTTCGCCTTTGTGATGTGTATTGTTGCTACTTTTGTCCCTGCTATCATTGCCTCGCGTAGTGATGCGGCTAAGTCGCTGAGAAATACGTAGAGGCGAGGCTCGGGTGGCGGCTGCGCTGACTTGGGGGGAGCTTATGCCTTAGAGCCCTCTTAGTCATAGGCTTCTTTTAATCTTAGATACCCTTTTAAGTTTAGGTTTATGAAGCTGTATAGGCTTCTGAGCTGACTGAGCTAAAAGCCCTTTCTTTAATCCTCCCCTTCTCTACCTTTCCTGCCTTTCCTGCCTTTCCTGCCTTTTACAGGGTCGGTTTTATGGCAACAATCTCTTAGGATTAGTGATGAGGGTGCTCATAGGGAAGCCTTCCTTACTCATGGTGTGCATGCCTTTAGTGAAGTCAGAGACTTGGGCTGCTGGATCTTTTGAGAGGAGCCAGAGCATTTTGCGACTAGGTGTGCCGACGATGGCATGGGTGTGCGACTCATTGAGATCAAGTATCCAGTAGTCGCCGGTAAATAATGAGGCTGGGAACTTGTCAAAACGGACTTTTAACTTCGACGCAGTGAATCTCGCCTTATCAGGTATGGTCTGCGTATTTCCTGCTGGGTTTACTGGGGTGGCTTTACCAGTAATGGAGCTGATTTCGCCATTTGATTTCATGCCAGTATTAAGCACAGAAATGCTACCATCGGGGAGCGCCCCGTAGGTAGCAGTGGCGGCTACCACTCCTCTCTCGAAGAAGTTCGGTAGCCGTGCTATCTCATGCCACTTCCCTGCATACCGTGCTGCCTCTAGATGACTGACCGTCGGAAGTGATGACTTCGTGGCGGAGCAAGCTAAGAGGAAGAAAGGGCAGAGAAGTAGGAGGAGATGCTTCATTCAATAAATGAGAGAGGACAGAGCCACTCTACTTGATACGATTGAAGCGGATGCCTCTGAGTGAGGCTGCATCGAGGTTACCTTCGACACATGATGCGCTGACCTTGTATCGTCCAGCCTTAGGGAAGTCTAACCAACCAATCGGGTAATACTGGTAGTTGTGGGACGAGTTCTGCTGGTTTTGAATCACTTCGCCGCCTTCGATTTCGACCTTCCATACGACTCTTTCTTGACTCGCTTTATAGACTTTACCTTTTTTGCCGACACCTTGGTAAGTAAGGTCGATCTGGTAGTTACCTGGTGTGAGCACTTCTACTTCCCAAGTTGCCTTACCGCCATCTTTCCAGCCAATAGCATCGTATGAGTGCTTCCACTCTCCGAATTTTTCCATCCAGCGGTTTGATTTAATTTTGGCACCGTCAGTGAGTGTTGCAAACTGTGCGAGAATTGAAGTGGAGAACTCAGGATCTACTGCGTAAACAGGGTCTACTTCTGGCTTAGATACGAGCTCTAGCTCGATGACTGATGCGAGTTTCTCAGGAGCCTTGTAGGGCACAGCAAGACTTAACCAGCTGCCTTTTTTAGAGAATTCGATAGCTGTTGCTTCTTTGCCGTTGAGGACTTTAGCAGACTTCACTTCGGTCTTGAGACCGGGTAGGAGTAGCTCGCCAGTTCTTGGCCAGTCGAATACTGTGAGGTAGAGCTTATTGCCTTGGACACATACGTCACCCCAAGGAAGCGCGTGCTGCCAAGGTGATGGGTCTGCACCGTAAACTACGGCCGGGTAGCGCTGAATCCAAGCACCTGATTCGCGGAGAGCTTCAGCTGCGCGCTCTGGCACAGAGCCGTCATCGCGGGGCCCGATATTGAGCATGTATGTGCCGCCACGAGCAACACAGGCTACTACGCGGTGGAGGATCTCTTTAGGAGCTTTCCAGTTCTCATCATACCAAGCATATGCCCATGAATCATTAGTGGTGTCGACGGCTTCCCAGAGTCCTTTAACATTCTCATTAGGAACTTCCATGTCTCCTAGTGACTGGTAGTCACCAAGTCCATGTCCAGCACGACCTGAAACCATCGCGTCAGGCTGATTCTTACGCACAACGTCAATGAGCTGCTCTACGTAGTGCTTAGGCATGAGGCCTGGTGTATCAAACCAAACAAGCTCGATAGGTCCATACTCAGTGGTGATTTCTTCTACCTGTGGCAGACATTTCTTTTTGAAGTAATCATCGAAATCTGCCGGATTTCCATCTGCATCTAGAGTCGGGCCACTGCCTCCTCCTGGGAAAGTCCAGTCTTGGTTATGCGAGTAGTAGAAACCGAAGCCGATTCCGATTTCCTTACATGCTGCCGCTAGATCCTTCATCGGGTCACGGCTAAATGGTGTGGCGTCTACGATATTGAAGTCGCTAGACTTCGAGTCATACATGGCAAAGCCGTCATGGTGCTTACTGGTGATGATGACATATTTCATGCCTGCATCTTTAGCTAGCTGAGCGATGGCTTTCGCATCGAACTTCACAGGGTTAAAGTCTTTGGCTAGTTCCTTATACTTTTCAGGTGGGATATTGGCCATTCTAGGGTTCATGATCCACTCACCGATTCCGTAGTAGGTCTTGCCGTCTACTTTATTAGCTAGTGATGAATACAGTCCCCAGTGGATGAACATCGCATAGTTTCCTTGGTCAAAGAGCTGGCCCCTTTTCGCATTTTCAGTTGAGAGATACTTTACGCCATCGTCTTCTCCCCACATTTTATCCATTTCTTCTTCTGCAAGAAGCGGTAGTGCTAAGCCTAGTGATGCTAGGCCTATTATCATATTCTTCGTTAATCTGCGAGTCATGAGAAGAACATGATAGCCGTGTCTTTTTTTTCAAACTCTTTTTACGCTAAAATCAAAGGTATTTCGCTCAGTTACAGGGCTTGGCGATACATCATCTCATAATACTTTAGAGATAAGTTCATCTGGTAAACTCTCGCTAACTAAATGGCTTAGTGAAAATATAGGCAAAATAGTAAATTACTGTAGTCGTATCACAATATTGATGCCGCTGGAGATTCAGGAATTCACGCTACGAAGTGTAGTGGTCTGAGTATGATTCTATCAAGGTGCTGCCTGAAACTAGAGGAGCTTAGAATCTACAAAACAAATGATGGAGGCGGGAGCGGGAATCGAACCCGCGAATATCGGTTTTGCAAACCGATGCCTTACCACTTGGCCATCCCGCCTTAATCATTCTTTGTCTACAGGAAGCTACACCCCCTCAAGACGGCTTTTAATTAGTGTCGAGCTGGTGTTATGTCAATGGTGCATTTGATTTATCTTGCCAGTAAATTTGAACATCAGTCATAAATCACTTGATCATAGGCCTCTTTAACCTAACCTTATTTCTTAAGAAATGAGAGGAATAGCAATAATGACATCAGGGGGCGATTCTGCGGGGATGAACCCAGCCGTGAAATGTGCCGCCGAATATTCAGCCTCTTTAGGCTACGAGCCGTTCTTGGTCTACAATGGCCTGAAAGGACTCATCGACAATGAGATCAAACGAGCAAGCACTGTAGATCTATCTGAGATGATGCACCGAGGCGGGACACTGCTTAGGTCTTCTAGATCAGAGAGATTCTTTGATTACAAATACAGAAAGATCGCCCATGATAACTTAGAAAAGCACGGTATCTCTATGCTCCTTGTCATAGGCGGCGACGGCTCGTTTCGTGCTCTTCATCAGTTTTACAATGATTTTCAAATCCCCTTTGCTGGTATACCAGCTACGATCGATAATGATATCCCCGGGACGGATTACTGCCTCGGTGTAGATACCGCCCTCAATATGATCCGACAAAACGTCGATAGCATTCGAGATACAGCGCATTCATTCAACAGAGCCTTTGTGATCGAGGCTATGGGGCGCCATTGCGGCTATCTTGCTATGGCATCGGCTGTGACAAGTGGGGCTGATATATGTATCGTGCCCGAGCTTGAGTATGATCTCAATAGCATTGGTGATCGATTAAAGCAGAAGCAATCAGAGGGAAATAACTTCTTTATCGGGATCGTAGCTGAAGGCTGTAATGTAAGTGACTACCTGACAAGGTGGCTCAAAGACAGCCTACATATGGACGCGCGCCTGACGATCCTGGGACATATTCAGCGTGGCGGCTCACCAACGGTAAGAGACAGGCTCATGGCTTATAAATTTGCCACAGCCGCTGTTGACTCACTCCACCGAGGCGAACCATCAAACATCATCACCTACCAATCAGGATCATTTGGCCGAATACCGATCAATGAAGTGACCGA
The DNA here is from genome assembly GCA_023301645.1 of Akkermansiaceae bacterium. Classification (GTDB taxonomy): domain Bacteria; phylum Verrucomicrobiota; class Verrucomicrobiia; order Verrucomicrobiales; family Akkermansiaceae; genus Oceaniferula. Next base: position 8,438 of record JALZUH010000202.1, on the reverse strand, counting down.
TAGCAAACCACACTCAGACAAGGCACTATTGGAACTCTGTAAACCACTCTGCCACTAGCTCATGGCTCATGGCTCATGGCTCAGCTCCCCCCATAAGGCTCAAACATCTTAAGAAAACGATTGCTAAACGACGCGTTCTTACCAAACTTCGCTCAGCTATTTCTTAGCCGTCGTATTAGTAATGAATGAGTTAGACAAATCTACAGAAGTGCTCAAGAACCTTACCGTTCAGGAGGCCTATAAGGATATTGTCTATAACTACAGGTTCAAGCCCTGCTTTGCTAAAAACCTCAAGGGCGAATTCATCTACCTCAATGAAGCCTTTCGAGACACACTAACCTCTGATCACCCTGATTGCATCTTAGGATACACTGATTACGATTTCTTCCGTAAGAAGGTTGCCCACAGCTACCGTCAAATTGACGAGTATATCTTCGAGTCCGGTAAGCCCCTTTTAAACCAATTGGAATTTATCCCTAGTCTAGGCTATCGAGCAAATTGGTATTTCAGCCATAAGGTCCCTATTCACGATAAGTCTAATATGATCTGCGGGCTTTTTGGCACATTTGATAGCTATTGTAACTTTGATGATCTCCTCATTAGATTCGAAGACACACAGCCAAAAATCAAAACCCTCAAACCAGCTTTTGATTATATTAAAGCGCATTATCAAGAGCGCATTGCCATTGCTCAATTAGCTGAAGTTTGCGAAATGGCAGAGCGCACTTTTTATCGGAGGTTTAAAAAAAATATTCTTCTCACCCCCCAAAACTATCTGCAAATACACCGTATCATTGAGTCGCTGAAGCTACTTAGCGAGCGGAGCTACCCGATTGCTAAAATTGCCCAAGAATGTGGATTTGTTGACCACAGTAATTTCACCAAGGCATTCAAGCGACATATGAGAACAACACCGAAGCGATATATCCAGCGCACAGAAAGGCAGCAAGCCATGCGAGACAGGCTGGATAAACAAAACAATCATTAAAAATGACACAGGGATTACTCCTGCCACTCTCCAGCTCCGAATAAAAAGCAGGCTGGATCTATAGGCGCTAAACCACTACTGTAACTGGCAGCATGATGAAGTTAATAACAAAGCGTGTTCTTTTTGAGGGGCGTGTGCAAGGGGTTGGTTTTCGCTACACGGTGAAGGAGCTTTCAAAAGGCTTTGATATCACGGGAACGGTGAAAAACCTAGCCGAAGGTAGTGTTGAGCTAATCATCACAGGTGAGCCCGATGAGCTCGAAGAATTCATCGATGAGATCACACAAGAGAGCGCGATGGCTCACAACATTAAGGGCTTCAACTCGCACGAAGAGCCCCTTGTCGAAACAATGAAGGGCTTCACGATTGCTAAAAACTAAAGCGGTCGCTAGCAAAGCCCAGCCTTGGTGACCCAAGGCTCATAAGCAGGCATCCAAGACTGTCTAATCTAGCTAACGTCCCGAGCCAGAATCTCTGACCGAGTCTCACTAGTAATAGCCCAACCTCGCAGCCTGAATCACATCGATCTATGCGATATTGGTGAAAACGACCTGCACGTCGTCGTCATCTTCTAACTTATCGATGAGATCTTCAATCTCCTCCATCTGAGCCTCGGTGAACTCCACTGGACTATTGGCGATACGTTGCAGAGTAGATTTCTTGACTGAGAGCCCCATTTCCTCACATGCCGCACTCAGCGCGCCAAAGCTAGCAAAGTCACCGTAGATCACACCAAGCTCACCTTCAACGTCGAGCTCTTCTAATCCGTGATCGATTAGGTTGAGCTCAAGCTCCTCAAGGTCTAGTCCCTCAGTTTTTTCAAATTCAATCACTGACTTACGTGTAAACATAAAGTCGAGCGAACCGTTATTGACGACTTGGCCACCATTCTTATTAAAAATCATCTTCACGTTAGCAACGGTGCGAGTGCCATTATCGGTGGCAGCTTCGACCCAGAGCAACACACCGTGAGGACCTTTGCCCTCATAGCTGATTTCGGTGAAGTTTTCTGCCTCAGATGCTGTGGCGCGTTTGATGGCTTTATCAATAATGTCCTTAGGCATGTTCTGTGCCTTGGCGTTATTAATAGCTGATTTCAGCGCTGTATTAGAGGCTGGATCAGATCCTCCTGACTTAGCTGCCATCGTAATAACTCTGCCCAGCTTAGGGTATAATTTCGACATTGCGCCCCAGCGCTTTTCTTTTCCTGCACGACGTGCTTCAAAGGCTCTTCCCATAATAAGTAATCTTTCTAGTTCTTGGTGTTAATGGTTTTTTATAAAATCAGTCTGAGTCGCCTAGACTCCTGCGCGGCGGTAGCCGACTCGCTTATCAAGCTCTTCCTTGAGACCATCAAGCCCCGTTTCCTCCATCGCAGAAATAGGGATGATGGAAACCTTCGGGAACCTCTGCTTGAAGATTTCTAAGTTCTCCTCAGCACCTTCAAGGTCCATTTTATTAGCAACGATGAGCCAGTCAAACTTAGCAACATCTTCGTCATACATCTTGATCTCTGTTCGCAGTATTTGCAAATCCTCAATCGGGTGACGACCCTCGCTACCAGCCATATCAATAACAAAGAGAAGTAATTTGCATCGTGTAATGTGGCGTAAAAACTCATGTCCTAAGCCACGGTTCTCGTGAGCTCCCTCAATGAGCCCAGGGATGTCTGCTACCGTGCATCGGCGGAATTTAGGAAACTCAACGACACCTACCATAGGATTAAGAGTGGTGAAGGGATAGTTGGCAATCTTCGGCTCAGCCTTAGAGAGCTTACTAACCAATGTGGATTTACCAGCATTGGGGAAACCTACCATGCCAGCATCAGCAATGCGGCGAAGCTCTAGATAGTAAACGCCAAATTCAGCTTCAGTGCCAAGTGTGTGCTCCTCTGGTGACTGGTTCGTAGATGACTTATAGTGCCAGTTCCCCTTTCCGCCCTTACCTCCTTGGCAAAGGACAAATTCCTCACCGTATTCGGTAAGGTCAGCAACAGGTTCTAGGTCAATGCCTTCTTCACTACGCTCAAGCTCAACAGCCTCAGACACGGTAGTTGCCTTACTGCGGTAGACGACTGTGCCGGGAGGAACTCTGCCGATCACGTCCTGGGAAGTCTTGCCGTGCCTGCGGGCACCAGCTCCGTGCTCACCGGGTTTGCAGATGAGCTTAGGGTCATAGGAATAAGCCTTTAGGTTATCTGCAGAAGGGTCAACGCGTAGAATAACACTGCCGCCATTACCACCGTCACCACCGTCAGGCCCGCCCTTTGGTCTGAATTTCTCACGAATAAAGTGAACAACTCCATTACCTCCATCGCCAGCCTTGGCAATAATCCTGATGTGATCTATAAACATATGATATCCCCTCCGCTTCTGGCAGGGGCGTTGGTAGTAACATGTTTCACGGCATTGAAAATACGAAAAAATCGAAAACACCATTTTTCGCTTGGCAAAATAATATTTCGAGTGCAAGTTCCCGCCCCGTCACACTTCAGTGACTTTACTTTTAATTCATTTTATCATGCTTACTCTTAGACTCAACCGCCAAGGCACCAAGGATCGTCCTTATTACAAGATTGTTGCTGTAGACAGCCGCAAGCGCCGTGATGGCCGTTACATCGAGCAAATCGGCTCATACAACCCAATGGAAGAAGGCGTAAACTACGATGTAGACCTCGCTAAAGCTGATGACTGGGTTTCAAAAGGTGCTCAGCCATCTGACACAGTGCGCGACATCATTAAGAAAGCGCGCAAGCAAGCTCTTGCTGAAGCTTAATCTCACGATACCTCAGCTTTCAAAAGCTCAACACCCTAGCATTAGGATTATCGTTTAGCTTTTTAAAAATTTCTAACGCGTCAGTTTTATCACTGGCGCGTTTTTTATGCCTAGGCATTACAGCGTCTACCCATCAAGTGGCTTGGTCCCAAACCTGAAGCCGCGCCCAATGCCCTTCTTTTTTAAGCAAGAAGGTCTTTTACACTAGAAATGCGATTGTAGAGTGATAGCTTGGCAGGAGTTTACTAGCCGATTTATGACAGAACCCATTCCAGCAGTTCAAATCAAGCACCTCACCAAGGAGTTCAAAGCTCCGAGTGGAAAAGCGAACCAAGGCACTCAAATCCGTGCCGTCGACGATGTGTCGCTGAGCATTATGCCTGGTGAAGTCTACGGGCTAATCGGGCCAAATGGCTCTGGCAAATCAACCACGATGAAAGCCCTCCTCGGACTCATCGCACCAACATCAGGGAGCTGCTACGTATTCGGCAAAAACTCACTGAAGACAGACTCACGGCAGGACATTGGATTTCTACCAGAGAACCCCTATTTCTATAAGCACCTCAGCGGTGAGGAAACATTACGCTTCTACGCTAAGCTCTGCGGCATGCGTGGCAAGCAGATGCACTCTCGCGTCGATGAAATGCTCGAGCTCGTCTCACTCAATGACGCTAGGAAGCGCCGCATTGCGGGCTACTCGAAAGGCATGCTGCAGCGTATCGGCCTAGCTCAAGCCCTCATTCACCAGCCCCGACTACTTATCCTAGACGAGCCGACGGCAGGAGTCGACCCGCTCGGCTCTCGCGACATACGTGACCTCATCATCCAGCTAAAAGAAAGAGGCGTGACCGTCTTCCTCTGCTCTCACCTACTTGAGCAGGTGCAAGAGGTATGTGACCATGTAGGTATTATCTTTAATGGTAAAATCGTCAGAGAAGGCAAACTCGAAGACTTAATTGCCATCGAAGACCAGACAGAGATTGTTCTCAAAAACGCTCATGCCGACGAGCTAGATCAAATGCGCCAACTCATCGACTCATCCTCAGAGAGCGAACTCATCAGAATCGGCAAACCCAAAACAACCTTAGAGAGACTCTTCCTCAACGAGGCGAAAAAATCAGCCGCCAAGCAGCAAACAACAGGAGAAACTCATGCCAAGTAACGGACCCAATGAATCAAACTACTCAAGTGGGCTAGGTGGTCTAAGCGGACTATTTTCACTCAGGCGTATTGGTGTGATCGCAGCCCACACCTTCACCCAGCTGATGCGGATGAAGGTATTCTACTTCCTCGTCGTCTTTGCCGTGCTGATGCTCTTTGCCAGCTTCTTTGACATGCCTTGGAGCCGCACTGCTGAGGACACTGCCGAGCAAGAGCTCATCATATTAAAAAGCACTGCTATGGGCGCGATGACGATGTTCTCGACCCTCTTCGCCATTGCCGCCACCGCGCTTCTAATCCCTAAAGACCTCGAAGATAGAACACTCTACACCATCTTAAGTAAACCCGTGCCTCGACTTGACTATTTACTAGGCAAGCTCACAGGAGTGCTCATGCTCGTGGCTGCGTCATTGCTCCTCATGGACGGTCTTCTCTCATTCATTCTTGAAGTGCGCACCCATGGACTAATCACCCAGGAAATAGCCCAAGGTGAAGCGCAGCAATGGCCGCAATCCTACATCGACTTCCGCGTATCTGCCATCGCTCAGCAAGGCGTCACATGGCACCTGCAGGCGGGAATTGCTGCTATCTTCTTCAAGGCGATGATCATGGCAGCCATGGCATTGCTCATCTCCACATTTTCAAGCTCCACACTCTTCACCATCGTCATTGCTGTCGTGATCTACTTCATGGGGCATTTCACCTCAGATGCTCGCAGCTACTGGCTGGATAATCAACAACAGAGCGTCTCCTTCGCAGCCAAAACTATGAGCCAATTAGGAGCGCTCATCCTCCCTGACTTCCAACTCTATAACATCATTGACGCCACCATTGAGGGCAAGAAGGTGAGCCTAGCTATCATTGGGCGATTAACCATCCTTACCTTCCTCTACTCGGGTATCTATAGTGTCTTGGCATGGTTTACATTCCGTAAAAAAGAATTCTAAATGCGCAGTTTTTTCCAGATTGTCGTAATTCTTATTTCGCTGGCGGCCTTCGGCCTCGCCAAGCTGAAATTCGAAACCTCGCTGAGTGAATCCATGGTCGCCCAAAAGCTCATACAGCCACCTATCAAACGTGGCACGAGCCTGAAATTAGGGCAAACAGGTGCTGCCGTAGCTCTCGGAGGTCTACGCTCATTAATCGCCTCAATCTGGAGCCTTAAGGCGTATAACCACTTTGAAGAACTCGACTGGATTAAGCTCGAAGAAAGCTACGAGATTGCCACCACACTCCAGCCCCAGAGCACCATCTACTGGAAAACAGCCGCGTGGCATCTTCACACCAATGCCTCTGTTTACTATAATGAAAATGCGGATCTTAGCCCGATGCGCAGAGGTCAAATGCGCAGTAAATACATTCAAAAAGGCTCCACCCTACTCGAAACGGGCATCACCGAAAACCCAGACGACTGGATACTTCACCTCGAACTAGCTAGACTCTGGAGCGACTCCTACAAAAAGCCCAATCTGCCCAAATCCATCCGACATTATAAAGATGCACTCGCCTGTGAGAGCCTGCCCCAATTTGAGCGAGCCAAGCTTAAGCGGTTTCTATTTTACACGATGACACGCTCCTCCGAGCACAGCCAAGAAGCCTATGACATGGGACTGGCTCTTTATAGGAAATCACCACGCAATCGCACGCCGAATCTCACATGCTGCATCTTCGCCCTCCAGAACGCCCTGGAAATAACTGGCCAAAAAGCCCTCACAGAAAGCGAACTCTTCCCCGATCATGCCTCGCAGCTCAAATGGCTACAAAACTACTGGGATCACCGAAAGAATGACTACCCCATGCATGGCGTCCGCGCAGCTATCAATAAACTCACCGTCAACGCCTCCTCATAAAGAGTAGATAACTATCACTTCGACTTAGAATCGATCGATGGCTACCTAGCCAGACTAGGAAATTACTTCGCCTGCTAGCCGTCATCATTTTTTACTTTTAAATACCCATAAACAAAGGCACACCCAAAAACACCATTTACGATGAAAGTAGCCATATTTAGTGACATCCACGCAAACCTAGAAGCCCTAGAAGCCGTTCTCAAAGACGCTGAGGCTCTAGGCTGTAGTAGCTACGCCTGTCTTGGTGACGTGGTTGGCTATAATGCTGACCCCGTAAAGTGTCTAGAAATCGTCAAAGATATGGGATGCCCAGTCGTCAAAGGTAACCATGACTTCGACTGCGGTAATGACACCCCGCTCGATCAGATGAACCCTATCGCAGCGGAAGCTCTCCTCTGGACAAGACAGCAACTCTCTGTCGACCAGCGTAAATGGCTCTCTCGACTACGTATGGTTCGTCAAGTTCACGACTTCACCATCGTGCACGCCACCCTAGATCAACCAACATCATGGAATTACGTCAATAATACCTTCGACGCGATTTCCAACTTCTCATTCCAGGTCTCTCCTGTCTGCTTCTACGGCCATACACACGTGCCTTGTGTCTACGCTAAGGATGAGCACATGCAGGCACTCGAACCTCAAATTGTAAGCATCGAGGAAAACACAAAATACTTCATCAATGCTGGATCTGTGGGCCAACCACGAAATGGTGATTGGAGAGCTTGCTACTGTATTTACGATCTCGAACGCCAAACCATCGAGTTTCGCCGTATCGAATACGACATCGTAGCAGCGCAGAACAAAATCATCGCAGCAGGGCTAAACCCCTACCTCGCTAAAAGATTAGCACTTGGCGAATAAAAGTAGTGTAGTGTCATGATCACTCTAGAAGACGACCCGTGTGACATCATTGGCAAGTCAATGAGGGGACAAGAAATCACTCTCACTGATCTCGCTAACAAAACACCGCTCTCAGAAGAGCAGATCAATGACGCGCTCGCGGGTAACTACGAACGCGAGACACTCAGAACACTGGCCCGTGCACTAGAGCTTTCTGAGCACGCCCTCATAAGCCAGCTAGAGCAGTCATCTTACACAAGCGAACCTACGCCACCTAGTGGGATCACCTGTTTTACCAGCCCTTATGGCCATCTTGGGGTCAATGCATACCTCATCACTTACGGTAAGTCTGCCTCGCTATTTGATACTGGCACTGATGCCCAGCCAATCATCGATTATATCAATGAGCAGGGACTCAACTTAGAAAATCTCTATATCACTCATTGTCACCCCGATCACATTGCCTGCATCAATGACATTCGTGCAGCATCCCCTGATATCAAGCTCACCTACCCTGAGGACCTTATCCACGGAGAGGTGCTTAGTATAGGAGGAGGACAGCTAGTCGCCCTCGATGTCAGCGGCCACGCCGCCCCCGCAAAAGCCTACTACTATGACACACTTGCAGCGCCAGTATGTATCTGCGGTGACAGCCTATTTGCAGGGTCTATGGGAGGAACCACTGACAAATTAAGCTACCAACGCGCTATCAAAACAGCCAAGGAGCACGTATTGACACTACCTGAGAGCACTCTGATCTGTCCCGGCCACGGCCCACTAAGCTCAGTAAGACAGGAGCTTAGCTCCAACCCCTTTCTCTA
>JALZUH010000201.1 GCA_023301645.1 Akkermansiaceae bacterium | reverse complement strand
GTAGCAATCTTGATATTGCAGTGGATCTTGGAACTAGCCAGTTTGGATTTAGTGTAGACTATATATTACTCTACCTAGATGGTGAACATGAGGAGTTCGTGCTAGAATTAGCAGGCACAGAGGTGCCAGTCATTAATATCGAAGGATTCGACTTAACTGGGAACATAACACTCTCATCCTATACCTTTAGATATAGTAACTTTGATGAAGATCGATTTGCTGCGCTAGCGCCAGAAGATCTAACGTTTACAGTCGACGAGGAAGAGATCGTCCTCAGCAACGAGATAAGTTTCCAAGTTGACGGCTTAGGTGCCACTTTATTTGACATCTTTGAATTCTCGGATGTAAGTCTACACTTCGACATTCAAGAGGTTGACTTGTCGGGTATTGATTTAGGAATCGATATTGGAGAACTCGGTTATGTGTTCAAGATAGCGGCCATTGATATCGATATTAATATCAATCTGGGTGATTTCACCTTTGCCTGGGATGATGTAGCGTTTGCATTATTGATTAATATTGATGGCAGCTTTGTATTCAGTGTTAATGCTATAACACTACCTAGGTTCGAATTTGGAGATTTATTGAGATTAGATGTTTTAGACAATGTCTTCAGCTTTAACTTCGGAACATTGACGGATTTCACTGCATTCGACCTGCCTGCAATTAGCTATGAATTAGATTTTGCGGCAGACTTTGCAGGCTTATCATTACCAAGCTGGCTTGAATCATTAGGGTCTATCAACTTTGAGGTATTTGATATAAGTGTGCTTACGTTTGATTTACCTAGGTTAAGTTTCGAACTAGGTGATCATTTAGTGATCTCAGGAAACCTTAATTTCATATATGACCTTGAATCTAATCAATTCACGCTACTTGGAGAAGAGCTAGTAGTGAGGTTGAGTTACGATGCAGATAATTTCATCGAAACTAGTGTTTCTGAATTGAATCTAGAGATTGATCAGAATCTTGATTTTGAGTTGGGCTTAGTTCTGAGTGAATTTCCGACATTGAATATTGAGGGAGTTAATTTCCTTAACCTTTCTGCAGCAGGATTGAGCTTCACTCAGATCTCAGTAAACCTTAAAAGAGAAGCTGATGACCTCAGTCTCACATTGGCAATAAACGGTCTTAATCAGCGTATATTCAGTGATGAGATCACCCTCAGTGGTAATTTGGAAGTATCGCTATCCTCTACGCAAGATGGAGTGACCAGAGAGGTGGCATTTGACGATGCTACATTTACCAGTGGAGTTGCAGAGCTCAATAATGTAAGAGGATCGCTATTATTTGATACAGAAGGTGAGGTAAGGGGTAACTTATTTGGAGAAGGGCGTTTAGATACTTCTGTAGTATCTGCGGAAGTAGCACTTAGGTTAGACGTAGACACACAAGCTGTAGAGGGAGAGCAATATATATTTACAGTAGTGTCTGTTTCCACACACTTAGAAGTAGGAGACAATATCTTTATTGATATCGATTTGAACTCAGATTCAGATAACGGCTTGGCCTATGAATTACTAGTCAATGATACAGGCTTTGAAGAGTTCACCCTAGGGGAAGATAGTTCAGCTAATGTATTTTTCGGAAACGTTGCCTATTTTGAAGACTTCCTAAATAACCCACTACTAGTTAACATAGATGCACGAGGTTTATTAGCTTCACTCGACGAATTGACCTTAGTGAGGTCATCAGATTCTAAGGAAATTGTATATGTGAATCTTACTGGCGCAGTATCTCTAGTAGGTGTCGACGGTGTGGCTATCTCAGGAAGTTTTGAATTAACTTATAATGCGGACGGAGTGGCATTGAGTATTGCGGATCTATCAAATGGCTCTGAAGTCATCGAGGTGAATGTTAGTGAGGGTGAACTATCATATGACGGTTATGGTATTTCTGGAGGCTTTGAATTCACGATTGATAATTCAAATGAAAGTTTGATTTTCTCAGCTGATGAAGTCGCAATCGAGTTAGATAATCAACAAGTGCTTACTGACGGAAGTATCGATGCCCTGATTGCTTCCGACGGGAAGTTTGCAATTGATGCACGCGGCTCACCGGCGACGTCACAAATTTTAGGACAATTTGTAACTGATCTAAGTATTGAATTAATTGTGGTTCAATTTAGCAACTTTGAGGAATCTGTTACAGTTGGAGAAGATGCTGCGGAAGAGGCTACAGAAGAGGACTCGGGAGTGGTTTTGGAAGCGGGAGTAAGAAGACTACTATTCCAAGGGGTAAATGGTTACCTATTAAATGTGGTTGAGCTGACTGATGTAAATATTGAGCTCGAATCATTACCTGGAGGTAATTATACGATTAATATCGCCTCAGATTCTGGCGGTGTAGCACTAGGAATATTAGAGGGCGGTGTATTCACCTCACTAGTGAGAGTAGAAGGTGATGGACTGAGTTTAGATTTCACGATCGAGAGTTCAGGTGAGTTTTTCAACTTGAAGTTCCAAGGTAGCAATCTTGATATTGCAGTGGATCTTGGAACTAGCCAGTTTGGATTTAGTGTAGACTATATATTACTCTACCTAGA
>JALZUH010000200.1 GCA_023301645.1 Akkermansiaceae bacterium | reverse complement strand
AGCTAAGGATGCTCGCGCACGTGGAGCCGCTCTAGGTAAACAGGACGTCACGCGTAACTACGAGACAGCTGAATTCTACAGAAAGAAGAATAAAAACACTTCTGCTATCTTCTACTATAATGAGGTCATCAGACAAAGCCCTAGCGGCTCACTGCACGACCTTGCCAAGCAGCGCATCGCTGAGCTGCAGCCGTAGTCAGCGAGGTTCTCTACATAGCCGAATTAGCTACACGACTCCACCGCACGATTCTCTGCCCTCTACATTCCTGATTCATCACCACCATCATGGCTAAATACTTCTCTCATATCTTCTGCAGCCTATCTCTCGTTCTACTACTGGGGTCTTGTGCTGGCTACCACCTTGGAGGGACGAAGCCCACCCACCTCGGGCATGTCAAAAGTGTGCATATACCACTTTTCCACAATAACACCTTGATCACACGTGTAGAGAGTCATGCCACCAATAGCGCGGTAGACGCAGTCACCAGAGATGGCACCTACGCCATTGATACCTCAAGTCACGCAGATGCGGTGCTCAGAGGCACGGTTTCGAGTGTCAGGTATAGCCCGGTCAGCACATCTCGCGACGATAGCGAAACTACTGAAGAGCTCAGCATGACCATCACACTAACATGGTCACTCCATGATCTCAACGACTCGCTGAGAATACTCGAACAAGGTAAGTCGACAGGAAGAACTCGCTTCTTTGCGGGCAGTAATCTCAATGTAGCACGAACTAATGCGCTACCAGACGCACTAAGAAGGGCTTCAGAATCAATGACATCTCAGCTTGCTGATGGATTCTAATAAACCCCTCTCCCCTTTAACTTCATTACGATCCATTTACGATGATTTCCTTCGTCCCTACGCCTATCGGCAACCGCGGTGATATAACCATGCGTGCACTCGAGGTGCTCAGAGAGGCTGACCTCATCGCATGTGAGGACACGCGCCACTCGCGCCCGCTGCTGAAGTTCTACGAGATCGATAAACCCCTCGTCTCGCTCCATGATCACAATGAAGCGCAGCGGCTACCTGAGCTCATCGCCAAGGCTCAGGAGGGTCAGCAGATTGCCGTCATATCAGATGCAGGCACGCCCCTGATTTCTGACCCCGGATACCGACTCATCCAAGCCTGTATAGAGGAGGGCGTCGACTACACTGTCCTGCCCGGCCCGTCAGCTGTCATTACCGCTCTCGCTGGCTCAGGCTTCCCCTGCCACGCATTTAGCTTCGATGGCTTCCTCCCTGTAAAGAAAGGTAAGCGCAGAAAGATGCTAGAGGCAGGTATTGCCTCTGGTAAAACAGCGATGTATTTCGAATCCCCGCATCGTCTGATGTCCACACTTGAGATCCTCGCTGACATACAGCCAGACCTACGCGTATGTGTGGCGCGTGAGCTTAGTAAGAAGTTTGAAACCTACCACCGTGATACGGCCGAAGTTCTCTACGAGCATTTCAAAAATCACAATGCCAAGGGCGAAATCGTCCTGCTGATCGATACTAGTAGTGCTCAGGCTATTACTGAAAAGTAACGGCTCAATCAGTAGCTGGAAACAAGTGAGCTAGATTACAAGTGCACTAGATCCTAACACACTGCTTTTTAGCATTAATCACAGGCATATCCTCGCGGCTTTGGAAGATCGTCTGGCGGTGGATGGAGATCAAGAAACCCACTGAAATAAGGGTGAATAGCATATTGGTGCCACCGTAGCTGATGAGCGGTAGCGGTAGTCCAGTATTGGGCAGCACAGCAGTGCAGACGCCAATGTTTAGCATCGCGGGCACGACGATAATACTCGTCAATCCAATAGCGAAGAGACGTCCAAAAATGTCTTTGGCATTAATGGCAATACCAATGCCGTATACCGCGATAAGCACAAAGCCAAAGACCGTCGCTAGGGTGAACTTCAGTCCAAGCTCCTCGCCGATAATCGGGAAGATAAAGTCAGCATGCGCGTAGGCAAGGTAGCCTAACTTCTCCACACTATTACCTAGACCAACACCATCGATGCCACCATTGGCAAAAGCGTAAAGACCTCTGAGCTGCTGGAAACCATCTGAATACTTATACTTATCTGACTCTAGGTCTAAGATCGCCATCACTCGCCCCATTCGCTCTGGGTTCTTCCAGACAACCAGAGCCATGCCAACTAAGGCAGTGACTGATGAAATTGTCAGATAAGGGAGCCTCGTCCCTGCGACAAACATCACGAGCACACCTGCTCCTCCGAGTGATGCAGCCGTTCCCATATCTTTCTCAAAAAAGATCAACAGCACGGGAATGCCCATGAGTAGCCCGGGGAATACAAAGCCTTTGAAGAAGGACTGCGTCTCGGTTTGAAAATGTGAATACCAGCCAGCCAGTGACATCACGACGAAGATTTTCGCCATCTCAGAAGGCTGGAATCGAGGTAATCCGGGGAGGTCAATCCATCGTGTTTCACCATTGATCTCTCGCCCCACACCAGGGACGTAGCACATTGCAAGTAGCACCACAGAACCTAATAGCAACGGCACCCAATATGCACGTAGCTTGCGGTAATCAAACATCGTCACTACACCCGCAGCAAAGATACCAAGAGCAATAAATGCAATTTGGTTCTTAAGCATTGAGTATTTCTCACCAGACTCCACCCAGATACTCGTGCTCGTAAGCATCACTAGCCCCAGAATCACAAGTGCTGTGACGGCTATGCAGAGAAAGAGTGCGTTCTTTTTACCCATGGTGGTGGTGAATGATGTTAATACTCGGCGAAATGGCTGAGCTCTCGGTGAGCTCGCCCATTATGAAGGCTATTGATTTGGAATTTTTAACTCGGCTCCGATCTGGAGCTTCGTCGCATCTGAAATGCCATTGAGTCTGAGTAGCTTCTCACGAGATACGCCGTATCTCTTCGAGATGCGCCATAGTGTGTCACCACTCTGAACGGTGTAGTTCTGACCACTGTAAGTGACTGCTGAGGCAGCTTGTGACGCTTGTGTGTGATTGAGCCTTGGCTTCACCATGACTGCGACAGGTGCTGTTGATTGAGCTGCTGCTCTTGCGCGAACAGGTGCTACTGGTAGTGATCCATTCACCGCTACTGGGCGAGATGATAGCTCTGCTGGCAAGTCTAATACGATACCAGCACGAAGTGCGCGGTCGTCATTAAGTGCGCGTAGTGCAATAAGATCTACATTACGAACCTCCGCAATACGGCTGTAGGTATCACCTGTAACAACGATGTATTTTTCCGAATATGCACCACCAGCAGGAGTTGCTGGCTCGATGCGGGCTTGAGTCACCGCTGCCTCTAGCACTGGAGTAGCCACTGGTGCGATAGCTGGAGCTGCTGCCACTGGGGTAGCAGTGGTGACGGCCACCTTGCTATTACTCTGAGCTGAACTCACCTCGTCTTGACCATCAAAGAGAGTAAAGTGAGTGTAGATGGCAGCAATGGCCACAACGTGGAGCAAGAGAATCACGAGGAGAGCTCTACCGATTCCTACATTAGGGATATCTGACTCTAGGTCAGTTTGTGCATCCGCAGTCGTTGCTGCTTTCACCTTACGCTGACGTCCAGTCTTTGCACGAAGTGTTCGGAAAGCGGACGAGGTCGCCTTGTTTCTCTTCGTTTGGAGTGTGTTTTTCATATTGGGTATTTTGTTTTTTGTTTAAAATTGGTGAATGATCTGGCGGAAGTGATCACCTCGGGCTTCGTAGCCTGCATACATGTCGAATGATGATGTGCCCGGTGAGAAGAGCACGACATCACCTGCACTCGCGAGTCCACGAGCAAGTGTGGTGGCCTCTTCTAGGTCACTAGCTTTCTGGCAGTTTACTTGGTCTTTGATACTACCAAGTGTGTCCATGAGCTTATCGGCTATCTCGCCAAAGACGACGACTGCCTTAGTCGTGGTGCTCAGTCGTTCTAGCAAGTCAGCATACTCCAGTCCCTTTTCTTTTCCGCCTGCGATCAATACAATAGGGCGTGACTGTGAGCGTAGCGCACTATCAAGGGCGTGAAGATTAGTCGCCTTCGAGTCATTAATATACTCAACGCCATCGACTTCTGCAATCAGCTCACATCGGTGCGCTGGTGGACTAAAGCTGGCTAATGCTTTATTGGCGACCTCGGCTGAAACACCAAGTAATGAGCACGCTGCGTAGGCAGCCATGACATTCTCGGCATTATGAAGCCCACGTATACGGGTCGGGCTGAGATCGATGACGGCCTCCCCTGCTGCGGAGATTTGCTGTCCAGCCAGTATGAAGTCAGCCTCTGATTCTGTTGAGAAGCTAAGCAGATTAATATCAGCGTGATGCGCTCCACGAAGATCTTCACCAGCTCTGGTGACGATGGTCTGATCTGCTGTCATGTTTTCAAATACCCTGAGCTTCGCTGCTTTATAGGCATCGAGAGTGGGGTAGCGATCCATGTGATCGGCTGAGAAGTTTAGCCAGACTGCCACATCAGGGCGGAAGTTCTTGATGGTCTCTAGCTGGAAGGAGCTCACTTCAAGTGCTGCTACTTGTGGTGGATTCTCCATCAGCACGAGCTCTGAGAGCGGCATGCCGTGATTACCACATGGCAGACAGCTCATACCCGCTGCATTTAGCATGGCGTCAATGATCTCGGTCGTGGTCGTCTTGCCATTAGTGCCAGTGATGGCGATGACCTTGCCTGTGTAAAACTGGCTTGCTAGTTCCAACTCTCCGATAACTTCGCCCGCATTTTGGGCATAAGACTGCGCAAAGGCTCCATGGCCATCAATGCCTGGTGAGAGCACGAGGATATCACAGTGAGACTGCTCACCTGTAGTGGTAGAAGATCCTGTGACAGAGCTCACACCTGCTGCTAAACCTTCGATACAATCAGCTGAATCATGCACAGAAACAGACGCACCCTCCCGCTGCGCGAGCGCAGCGGCTGCTCGGCCACTAGAGCCTGCACCGAGGACGATGATCTGTTTATTGTTAAGATTCATGGAGATGATTTCTAAGTAGTTTTTGGGAGCTATTTACACGATCTTGAGTAGCGCGAGTCCGATCAAGGCGCTGAAGATGGAGATAATCCAAAAGCGAATGATGACCTGACTTTCGTGCCAGCCGCGTAGTTCGAAATGATGGTGAATCGGTGACATAGCAAAGATGCGCTTACCTCTTAGCTTAAAGCTACCAACCTGAAGAATCACTGAGAGGGCCTCCATAACAAATACCCAGCCGATGATGACAAGCAGAAGCTCCTGCTTAGCACAGATAGCTGCTGTGGCGAGTGCGCCACCAATAGCGAGAGATCCTGTGTCGCCCATGAATACCTTCGCAGGGTGGCAATTATGCCATAGGAAGCCAAAGCTAGCTCCGACAAGAGCCATGAGAAACACCGATAGCTCACCGACATCGGCGTGGAATGGTATAAAGAGATACTCATTGGCCATGAAGATATGACCTGCTAGGTAGGCAATAATCGCGTAGGCAAGTGCCACGGTAATGGTGCAGCCTGAAGCGAGACCGTCTAGACCGTCGGTAAGATTCACAGCATTGGAGCACCCAATGATGATGATTGCAAAAAACGGAATACATAGAATACCCATATCAAAGAGCGGGGTCTTCGAGAGAGGGAAGGTAAGCTCACTGATCTTAAGTGGCTCATTTACCAATGAGTAGCCGGCTTCCCCAGTCTTAAGGTAGAGAAAACTCGCTGCACACAGTCCAACAACGAGCTGCCAGAAGAGCTTCGTCTTACCACTCACACCATCAGAGCTCTTCAACTTCACCTTGGTGTAGTCGTCCATGAATCCCAGCATAGAGAGAGCCACTAGCACACAGGTAGTCACGGCTACGAAAGGATTAAGCGGACGCCCGCAAATAAGCACGGCAGCTACCACACTAGCGATAATCATCACGCCCCCCATCGTCGGTGTTCCCGCCTTGCCACCGTGGAGTTCATTGAGCTTATGGACTTCTTCAGCACTACGGATAGGCTGGCCTACTTTCAGTGAGATCAGTTTTCTAATCACCCACGGTCCGTAGATAACAGATGCCATAAAGGTCATGATACAGGCGAGTCCTGCACGTAGTGTGATATACTGGAGTAGATTGAGAAATCTAAAGTGATGCGCCCATTCTGCTCCTGCAGCATTTGCTTCCTGCCAAAAAGTGTAAATCGAGTATAACATAAGTGTTTTGTATTAAAGTTGTGGGAATGCTTGGTTCATGACCTTCTCCATCGCTGCCATGCGGCTGCCCTTTAAGAGCACGAGATCCCCACTACGGCATTTCTGCTGTAGCCAGTCAGCGGCTTCGCTGTGGTCATTAAAATGTTTAGCTTGATCGCTTACTGAAGATGCGCCGCGGTAGATAAGCTCTGCTTTCTCCCCTACACTGATGAC
>JALZUH010000199.1 GCA_023301645.1 Akkermansiaceae bacterium | reverse complement strand
GATAATAGTGTTGATAAAAAAATCTACGACCACTTCCACTCCAAGGGCAGACATCGCCCTAATGTCATCGAAGCCATGACTCAGCGACTCCACGATCACGCCATTGATGATGCACTTGGTGATCTACTCGAAGGTCGCATTGATAATGACGGTGTCAAAAAGGTGGTAGCCATCATGGGCGGTCACGGCACATCAAGAGCGGATGAATATTATAAAAAAGTCGCCTACACCACTCGCGAGCTCACCCGCAGAGGCTACTTCGTCGCATCGGGTGGTGGCCCAGGCACTATGGAGGCAGCCAATCTCGGCGCCTGGATGGCCAATGCCAAAGACGAAGTTCTCGATCAGGCATTAGAGACACTCAGCACCGCAGCGGTATTTACCGACCACGGCTATATGCAGAAGGCGCAGCTCGTGCTCGATATGCACCCTAATGGTAGCTCCAGCCTAGCCGTTCCTACATGGTTCTACGGTCACGAGCCAACGAACCTCTTCTCTAAGCACATTGCCAAGTATTTCTCCAACAGCATCCGAGAGGACGGCCTCCTCGCCATCGCCACTCATGGTGTCGTCTTCGCACCGGGAAGTGCTGGCACCACGCAGGAGATCTTTATGGATGCCACGCAGAATCACTACGTGACCTTTGATGTCATCAGCCCGATGATCTTCCTCGGTGAAAAGCGCTATAAGCAAGACACCATGCTCTTCGACTGCATTAGCCAGCTAGCAGAAGGCATGGACTACGCCAAGTATCTCAGCTGCACCGACCATGTCGATGATGTCATTGCCGCTGTAGAGAAGTATACTGCTGATCAGAGCAAGTCGAAATAAGCCGCCATACCCCCCATTTTCTGGCTCAGGTGATTGTCCACGAGTATCTATTGACCTAAGTTGAGAAAAAGTGCAGTTTTTCTTATGCTTCGAAGCGCCCTCTAGCAATGACCCCCTTATTTAAAAAAATCTTGGGGATGAATTGGTTCCTCATACTCACCGTGCTAGCGATTGCTACCCTTGGTGTGTATGCTGTCGATAGTGCTGCGCGGCACCTATCGGGTGGTGGCGAATATTACGCCGGCCGCCAAAAGATATGGCTTATCATCGGCTTTGTCGTCTTCCTCATCACCGCCCTCATCGACTACCGATGGATCCGCCTCTTGGGTATTCCTATGTATCTGGGAGGCATTGGCCTGATGATCTATGCCCTTTATAAAGGCAATGAAGTGCACCAAATCGAGCTTCCCGGTATCAGCTTTCAGCCCACTCCATTTGCCATTGCTGGTGGTATTGTGCTGATGAGCTCCCTGCTACAGGACTTGCCCAAGCTGCATGTGCTTTTCCGGCTCCCTGCCGTGAAGGTCGCCATCGTTGCCATCTTAGCAGGGGTTCCCTTCCTTATTGTCATCGCCATGGGGGACATGGGTTCTGCCCTTGTGTGGCTTCCAGTGACCGCCGTCATTATGTTTGTCGGAGGCGTGCCATACCGCTACCTCATCCTCATGGGTATTCTCGCCTTTGGCCTCCTTGCCCCGGCTTACTACATCATTTTGCCCAAGGCATCTCCCCGAGGAGCTGCGCGTATTGAGCTCTTTCTCGATACCTACTACGGCCGAGACGTCGACATCAGCGGCGATGGCTACGCACCACATTGGGTCTCCACCTCCATCGGCAAGGCTGGCTGGAAAGGCCTAGGCTGGAATGCCACCAGTGCTGAGGGCTCACTACACGACAAGAAATATATCCCTTGGAAAACGGCCCACAATGACTTCATCTTTGGCGTTATCGGTGAGGAGCAAGGCTTCCGTGGAGCCTTAATATTACTCACCCTCTACGCAGCCCTGCTCATCCAGTGCATGTTTATCTCAATCTACAGCCGCGATAGCTCTGGACGCATTATGTCGGCCGCTGTTGTTGCCCTCTTCTTTGCTCATATTTTTGAGAATATTGGTATGTGTATTCAGATCATGCCCATTACTGGTATTCCGCTACCACTCATCAGCTACTCAGGGACATTTATCGTCATGATCATGTTCCTGCTCGGACTCATTCAGAGTGTTTGGGTGCACCGTAATCACACCTTCGCCAAGCCAGAGCCTAAGCAAGAGCGCAGGTTTTCATCCTAAAACGGCTCATTAGCCATGGCCACCACGTGGTAAATCCATGGTAAACACAGGTCATGACAAAAAGACCATAGCCCCTTCTTTACATTTCTACTTGTTCAGCCAATCTCTCAGCCATGCGTTATATCGGAGTTATCTGGGGAGTGATTGGTGTGAGTGCCATCCTGCTCAATGCCATCATCAGAGTGTCCGATCGTGCACTCGATACGATCCAAGCTGGCCTGAGCCCTTTCGAATGGATCGTGCTCGTCGTATTTGCGCTCTTCATGCTCGTTGCTGAAGGATATCGTGGCTTTCAGAAAAAGTTCTCACCACGCACCGCAGCCCGCGTTCGCTACCTCAGAGAGAATCCGACACCGCTACGTGTCATCCTCGCCCCGTTCTTCTCCATGGGCTTCTTCCACGCTAATACCAAGACACGTATTACCATCATCATCCTGACACTTGGCATTATCACCCTGATTTTACTCGTTAAGTTCTTCTGCCCCGACCCATGGAGAGGCATCATCGACTTTGGCGTAGCTCTCGGACTGAGCTGGGGAGTCATCTCATTCTGGATCTACACAGCCAAGGCGCTCACCAGCAAAGACTTCCCCCATTCACCACAAACGCCAAATGAGCAGCCAAGCTCGCAATAGCTCTCCATCGAGGCGTTACAATTTGTTCCAAATTAAGCGTTTTCTTTTCTAAAACCCACGCTAACTTCTCCCGACTAAGTAATCGGCCATGACAGCGGTAATCATCCCATTGCCATGCTAAGCCTTATTACCAAGCCTGTTTCCAAGCAAACTCCCTTCTCTCTCACTCTTTTCTTCATAGTAACTTTCATCATGTCTGATCTCAAACCATCCAAACCTTCCTTACCTCAGAAAGGTAAGAGCTCCAACGGCGGTAAAACTACACCACCCAGCATCAACTGGCGCGTTATCATCCTCATGTCCATTGCCGCAGGCATCCTCGTGCTCGCATGGCAGTCAAGTGGCTACGGCAAGCCAGAGCGTCTCAGCTACATGCAGTTTCGCTCCTACATCGCTTCAGGCAAGATCATCACAGATCAAGACCTGCCCAAAAAAGGAAGCAAAGGCGCTGGTATTTTAGACAACACCTATGAGCTCAAGAAAACGGGTGAATCTGCCGCCGTGCCAAAGATACGTGGTTTCTACTACAAAAACGACCCATGGATCGTGCCTGAGAACAAAAGAAGTGCACCTGTATCCGCCTTCCGCATCCCCATCAACACCGACCTTCACGACGATATCCTCAAATCACTGCAAACTCAGCATTCGATCCCACTTCGTCTTGAAAATGAGCTTCCAAAAGCGGGTGACGGCCAGCTCCTCACCCTCGCTGAGCTACGCAAGATGCTCGCTAGAAATGAGGTCATCATGGATGATCCAGAGAATGCTTTTGAGATGGTCTCTCGTGACGGATCGAATGACAAATACATCGTAGGAACACGCTACACCTTTGAAGACAAAGTCGTCGTTGAGACCAAAAAGGACCTCATCCCTTTCGAGATCAACACCAATAACTTTGAGCTCAACGACACCGAGAGCCAGTTCCTCAACAACCTCGCAGTCTACAGGCCGAGCTCAGCCACATTGGGCGTGGTCATCTTGCAGATGCTGCCCTTCATCCTCATTATCGTCGTCATCTTCTTCCTCTTTCGCCAGCAGATGAAGTCCGCTGGACGTGGAGCGATGAGCTTCGGCAAAAGCAAAGCAAAGCTACTCACGATGGACAAGAATCGTGTTACCTTTAAGGATGTAGCAGGTATCGAAGAGGCCAAGGACGAACTTGAAGAAATCGTCGACTACCTCAAAGAACCCACCAAGTTCCAAAAGCTCGGTGGCAACCTCCCTAAAGGTCTCCTCATGGTAGGCCCTCCAGGAACAGGTAAAACCCTTCTCGCAAGAGCCATCGCAGGTGAAGCAGATGTGCCCTTCTTCTCTATCAGTGGTTCTGACTTCGTCGAGATGTTTGTCGGTGTAGGCGCTAGCCGAGTCCGCGACATGTTCGAGCAAGGCCAGAAGAACTCCCCATGCCTCATCTTCATCGATGAGATCGACGCCGTCGGTCGCCACCGTGGCCACGGTATGGGTGGAGGTCATGATGAGCGCGAGCAGACACTCAATGCCCTACTCGTAGAGATGGACGGCTTCGACACCCGCACAGGTGTCATCATCATCGCTGCCACTAACCGCCCTGACGTGCTTGACCCAGCACTTCTTCGCCCAGGTCGATTCGACCGCCAAGTCACTGTAGGACTCGCCGACGTCAAGGGACGTGAGCAAATCCTCAAAGTGCACACCAAGAAGATTAAAATGGCGGCTGATACCGACTTGGAGCGTATCGCACGCGGCACACCTGGTTTCTCAGGTGCTGAGCTTTCTAACCTCGTCAATGAATCAGCACTTCTTGCAGCACGCAAAGGACTCAGCGAAGTCACTCTCGTCGAAATGGAAGAAGCGCGTGATAAAGTCCGTTGGGGGCGTGAGCGCCGCAGCATGGCACTCAGCGAGAAGGAAAAAGAAAATACCGCCTACCACGAAGCAGGCCACGCTATTATTAATGAACTCCTCGACCATACCGACCCACTTCACAAGGTAACGATCATCCCGCGTGGCCCATCACTCGGATCTACCATGTTCCTACCTGAAGAGGACAAGTTCACCTACCGCCAGAAGGAGCTCGTCGACCAGCTTTGTGTCGCCATGGGTGGCCGCGTGGCAGAAGAAATCACCTTTGGAAATGTCACCAATGGTGCCGTCGGTGATATCCGCATGGCTACCAACATTGCCCGCAAGATGGTCTGTGAATGGGGTATGAGTGAGGAACTAGGCATGATCGAATACGGTGAAGCACGAGGGGAAGTCTTCGTCGCCCGTGATACAGGATCAAGCAAAGGCTACTCTGAGCAAACATCCCTCAAGATCGACCTCGAAATCAAGAAGCTCATCGACGACGCCTACCAGCGCGCCACTGACCTACTCACCGAGCATGGCGAGACTCTCAAGATTCTCTCCGAAGCACTGCTTGATTTCGAAACCCTCGATGCGAACCAAGTCAACGACATCATCAAATACGGTGAGATGAAAAATCCACCCAGCACACCAGCAGGCAAGGTCGACTCAGCTGTCGAGGAAGCTAAAAGCGAAGCTCCAGCAGAAGATCTCACTGATCTTGACGGCGACAAGCCAGCTGAGGAGAAGCAAGAGCCAGCAGGCGCTCCAGCATAGAGAGCTATACCCAGAGTAAATAGACTCTATACATTTAAATCATTCAAACCCCTCCAAGCTACTCACCATGTGGCTTCGAGGGGTTTTTTGCTTTAACAGCAGAGCCATCCCCTTGCTGCTTACTCCGTAAATATGGCATGACCATCCTAAAGACACCCACCTTAGAACCTGCATTGGTCTTTGGATCGGCATCATAAAAGACATAGAGAAACGGGCGCGCGCCGGCCTCTGCACCCAATGCCCCCTTGATGCGAATAGCCGTATGGTAAACAGCACGCGCGTCCCCCTCACTATGGACGACCACACGGCATAAGCCCTCATCCTGATCACGGTAATAAAGCGTCTTTTGACGAGTTAAGGGCTTTTTAGAATTCCCTACTCCACACACCAATCGACCGCTACTTAGGTTTTTAAACACCAGCTGCACGCCCTCCCATTGCTGGGCACTACTCGGAGCTACTCTTATCTCGTGCTGGTCTGGTGCACTCATCCATGACGCGTCCTTACTCGTCGAGCGCGTGAGCAAAACCACCCGCCTCTCACCCTCCTCCAGTGCTGAGAGAGTCAGGTATTTTTTATAACCAGAGGTTCCCTTTTGATAAAAGGTAAGCTGCCTACCAGCAGGCATAGCCGTCATTACTGAGCTATTATTAAAGGTCAGGTCAATTGCCTGCCACTGGTCTTTCTTGGACCTTACTTTGCTACCACTACCTTCTTCATTAGCTCGGTAATACAGCTGAGTCGGCGGCACTTCACCTCGTTGGGGAAGTTTCATCGCACCTGAGTCAGTATATGATCTAGCAGGCTTCGCCCCCACAGCGATGATACTGATTCCAGCCTGCTTACTCTCATCGCCCTTCACAGAGTTTATATTCTGCGCCCCCAGAGAACCACAGAGAGAACACAGGATAACCACCCTCATATATCTCCCCCACTTCATACCTCATCCCTTCCTAACCAGCGAAAAGACTTAATCACATAGCGCCGCCCTAATGCCTTATTGAGCTCACTAAGCTCCCCCTCAAGATACGCCCCACTGCGATGATCCAGTCGCTGGGCAGCGTCACTTGGCGTATTTGCAGTCGCATCGATGTAGCTCGGTGTCCGCTCAACAATGGCCTCACACCACACCCTTACCATCGTCGCCTCATCTGATCCCTCGACTCCACTTATACGGGCTTCGCCGTAGCAGCGGATGGTAAAGGTATCACCACGTGATGTCAGAGAACTCGCTATGGGTTCCAGAACATCCGACTGCGTCAAATACCCCGGCAGCCCCCACGCCTGACTCGTTGGCTGTGAGCTCACCCACTGGCCGTTATCATCGTAGCGATAGCCCATGCTGAAATCCTCTAGATTATGATCCTTTGATGCAGGGTCTGAGCCCTCGTTGACTATCTTCGAGCGATACTGAGCATTTTCGACAAAGCCCGCATTCAGCCCAGCATTATCAATGGCACTGTCGAGCACGCCCATGCGTGAAGTCGGATCTAGCTCATCGCTGAGTCTTCGATTCACAAAATCTGCTATCGAGATGAAAGGCCCACGCAGACGCACCTCTTCCACCACACTTTCTGCAAGTGCCCGCACCTCATCAGCACTCATGCTCCTCGCACCCGTCCAGCCACCTGCACGATCTGGGTGAGCCTGCTCAGTTGTCACCAGCGCCTTTGGCTCTCGGTAGCGTGCGAAACTAAGCACATCAGCACCTGACTCACCATCCAGCATCGGCCGAGCCACCCCCAATGCCCCTGACAGAAAGGCCGTCCACGCAGCCACTGAGGTAGAGTTCACATTAAAGGCCGCGCTATTTTTGAGAAACTCGGCATTACTCCAAAAAGCACGATTAACCCCACCTGCTGCGTGAAGCTCTGCTTGCACACTCTGCATCGACCGCTCCCCGTGACGATTGAATTGGTAGCCGTCATTAGCGAGCATTTCTGAAACACTCGCCTCACGTCTAAATTCCTCACTAGAGTCATCAAGCAGCATACTAGAAATGAAAAAACGATCCCATAGGTAGTAATTCACCTCATAGGCAATGTCATAGGCCAGAATCTCCTCGTCGGGCGAACTTACTGTTCCCCCCCCTCCTAGCTGCATGAGCCCCTGAGAATCAGACATGGTCGTAAATGCACCATGATCAAGGGACTCTTCACCTGACTCCCCAGCACCTAATAGATAATCCCACCTCGTCGGAAACAACGAGCCATCATAGTCAGCCACCGACACCTCATAGGCAGTGCTATCGGCAGGGGCGTGCAGATCTCTCAGAGAGTGCCCCACCAGATAGCTAGGGTTCCACGAATAAGGACTTAGCATCGCATGCCGAAGCCCCGCTAGCGAGAGCACACCAGCATCCTCTGATGGTAGATCAAAAAGGATGACCTTAGGCTCCTGGGCAAACATCACCGAAAGGCCAAAGGGTGATTTGATCAATGCTGTGCCCTCCTCATTTAAGATCGGCATATCATTACCATCCTGAGGAGATAGAGGAACATACTGCTGAATCCAAGGCCCCGTGCTATTGAGATAATATTTCCGCCCGCATTGACTCACAGGTGACCGACTCACTAGCTGCGCTCTCACATTCCAGTTCGCCACCAAACACGGGTGATACGCCATGTGGTCACTCGCCCACCTACTCTCTTTATTGCTATTGGTGCCATGACGATAGGGCGCTAGATTGCCCTCATTAAATGACTCATCGAGCCAGAGCATCTTCGCTCCGACCTGATGCGTATCAGCAGCATCCTTCAGTGGATTTTCTTGAAAAGTCTGTAACCTACCGAAGCTATTGTCCGTCTGATTGGCTGAGCCCCAGTGAATGCCCTGTATCGCAAATGACTTGGTAGCGTGGACACCACCAGCTGCATTGTTAATGAGCTGTAGTGTCACATAGTCTGCCGAAGTGTAGAGCTCAGTAAGCGTGCTCGCCACGCCTGATTTCAGAATAAAAGGGAAGCTCTCCACCCTCCCCACACTACTCATCGAGATTTCAGGCTGGTAGTCTTTGATCTGCGACCAGTCGATTTCGCTAATCTGCTCTGCCGTCAAGTCACTCTCAGCTCTACCGCTAGAGGTTTGAATGGTGTAGTTCTTATCGACTCTATGGTCGAAGTAAAAGTGCCCACCTCCCTGTGGCGCAGCTGAGCTAAGAACATTCAAAAAAACATCTTCACTTTGGTATTTCTGAATACCCACACCAGAACTCGTCTCCGAAGGATTGGTAACCTGTGGTGAAAACACATGACACTCTCCCGCTCGTAGTAATGTGCCCTTAAGCACAAAGGCTAAGTAGCGAGTCTGAGGAAAGGGGTTGAGCTTTATCTTATACACATCCCCTCCCACATAGCCTGACTTCTGAACCCATTTGCTAAATGAATGATCGGGCTCATCAGCATACTTAGCCTTAAGTGCTGCCACGTGTTCATCCTCGGGAAAGAAATGAATACCGTGCTCCACTTGGTGAAATGGATTCGGCAGTAGCACGCTCAAATCAGGGATTTCTAAATCTCGATTATACGGATTCCACAAGCACACGCGTGGGATGATGTGAGTGCGCACTCGATTCTCATGATGGGAGAAATAATAATGCCACCGCACATCCGTCATCACAGGGTGAATTTTAGCCGCCCCGCTCGCCCAGTGGCTGGCATCACTACAGGCACCATCCGACACTCCAAACGCCCAGTTGTCAGTAGGTCTCATCCGCACTGCCTCCTTGGCAAATAAGGTCTCGGCGGCCTTAGCCTCGTCTCCCCCCTCACTATAGCGGTGCTGCCCCCAGTCTCTAAGCGCTGCCAATGAAGGCCCCATGACAGAATGACTCGCCCCAGCAATGATCGGATAACTAGACGAAAATAACTCCCCCGTCTCAGGATGCACAAAGTCCACCACACTAGCGCCCTTATTGGCAAATAACAGCGGGGTAAGGTCATACCTCATTCCGCTCAATAAACTATCTGTAAACAAACCCGAAGAATCAGTGGTAAAATCATGGTAATTCGCCGCCAACGCCTTTCTTAGATCATCGCCCACTCCAGACTCACCTTTTCCCACTAGCTCAGCCGAGCCGTAGCTTACCAAGCGATCTCTTACCCCCATCGCCTTCTGGCGATAATGCCGATACGGTAGTGAAGAATTCCCCACATAGGCAGGATTCGCCTGCGCCGTCGCCTCGAAGTGATACGCCCCACCGTCATCACCACTACCACCACGTGGAACAATCGAGGCCTTCAGGCTGTTGTCTGAAATATACCAAGCATAAGCACCACGGTCTAAAACACCGACCTTCTTCACCAGCACTCGCCCCCTTTGGTAATTAGCCTCACTCACTCCATCACCCTCACTCCCCAGCGTTCCTCTACCCAAGATCTCAACGACACTGTCATCATCCATAGATAACACCTCATCGACAGCCCCCCTATCACCCGCCCCGCTCACTAGCCAAGCCAAGTGCCTTTGGTCCCGCCACTTACCACCGCTATATTCAGGTAAACTCGATCTCAAATCCACTAGCACACCCTCGCGCCCATATGGGTTACTAGATGATGCATCGTTAGCGCTCGTCCCTATTTCCTGCTTACCAATGAGCGGCCACTGCCTACCGTCATGCTCATGACTCGTAGACCAGACCCCGAGCCAGCTTCTATTAGCTAGCGACTCACCCTCCTTCTCAAGAATCGCAGCATTAGCCGTCACCCGCTGATCAGCCCCTGTGTATTGCTGCAGCTCAGCTATCGCATGCGCTAATGCGAGGCGAGCATGGTCACTCGCCTGCTCATGGGCATTAGCACCTTGAGAGCTTCTCAATTGCAGGCTCGATAGCGTAAGCATTGCCAAGGCCATCGTGACTAACAAAATAAGCACCAGCAATGAAGAGAGGAGAGCAAAACCTTTATTCATCTCACCATACAAGCAGGAATATAAAATTAGACAATTCAGATCGGCCTGTAGAGGAGTATTTTTATACGCATAAAACGTAACTAGTGTAATATTACTAGGTAAAACAAAGCACTAGTTTAGTCTGGTCTAATGTAATTATTAGCCTAAGGGTAAGTGCCTAGCAGTCATTCTATATGAACTAGTTTACTAGAGCGGACGATCAAGACAGTCTTTGTTGACACTGTATTTGATAGAGATCGTTCAGTTCACCTCCATAGAATTTTGCTATAAAATTCAATCATAGCACCTCGTTTCAAAAATGCGGCTCATCGTGCTCGCATATGAAACTCTGCTACACTCTCTATTTATTATGAAAACATTCTCAGACCTCGGCTTATCCGAGGAACTTGTCCGCGCCGTCACCGATAAGGGATACACCACGCCCTCTCCTATTCAGGAAAAAGCCATCCCCGCCGTGCTTGAGCGCCGTGACATCCTAGCTGCTGCACAGACAGGCACAGGCAAGACCGCCGGCTTCACCCTACCGATGATTCAGATCCTCGATGAAACAAGCCCTGATAAACTCTCTCGTGGCAGACCCATCAGATCACTCATTCTCACACCTACACGTGAGCTAGCCGCTCAGATCCATGATAATGTCCGTAGCTACGGAGCAAATACGAACTTGCGCAGTGCTGTAGTATTTGGAGGAGTAAAGATCGGCCCACAGATCAAAAAACTCAACGAAGGCATCGACATCCTCGTCGCCACACCAGGACGCTTACTTGACCTCTGCTCGCAAAAAGCCTGCCGTCTCGACCAGATCAACATCCTCGTCCTTGATGAAGCAGACCGCATGCTCGACATGGGCTTCATCAATGACATCCGCAAGGTGCTCAAGTTCCTACCGAAGAAGCGCCAAAATCTACTCTTCTCCGCCACATTCTCTAAAGAGATTCGCAACATGACACGCGAGCTCTTGATGAATCCTATCACCATCGAGGTAGCACCGCAGAACACCACAGCCCAGACCGTCGAACAACGCGCCTACCGCTGTGACCAAGCCGCTAAATCTGACCTCGTCATCAAGCTCATCAAGGACAACAAATGGGAGCAGGTGCTCATCTTCACCAAGACCAAGCACGGAGCGAATCGCCTCTGTAAGAAACTCGAAGAGAGCGGTATTATCTCAAGTGCCATTCACGGTAACAAGACTCAAAACGCACGCACCAAGGCACTCGATGGCTTCAAGGCGAAAACCGTCAAGGTTCTCGTAGCCACCGACATTGCCGCACGAGGCATTGATATTTCTCAGCTTCCTCATGTGATTAACTACGAGCTGCCAAACATCCCAGAAGACTACGTTCACCGTATCGGCCGCACCGGCCGTGCTGGCAAAGAAGGTGAAGCAATCTCACTCGTATCCAATGACGAGCGACCATTTTTCAAAGGGATTGAGAAGCTCATTTCCAA
>JALZUH010000198.1 GCA_023301645.1 Akkermansiaceae bacterium | reverse complement strand
CTTCTGGTAGTCAGTCATGTGACACCATGCGCACTGGGTATTCCAGTTCATGCCTCTGCCCAGAAAGTGTCCCCAGTCAGCCTCGGTGCGACGGTCACCACTAAAGACATCAAACCACTCCTCCTTATGAGGATCCCATGCCGCATTAGGCGTCTGCCACTTGCCATCACTCGCTGCGACTAGATACTGGATTAGAGGATCGATACCGATAGCCATACCCACCTTATGATCTTTATCATTAGCCGTGACGGTTAGCTCGCCACTATCCTTGGTAAAAGACCAGTCTTGGGCACCTGAGTGAAACTTCTTACCAGAGAATGGCAGGCTGTCTTTAGTCATATCGACGAGGCGATTTGCCTGTCCGTGATGGGAGCCATGCCAGCCTTGATGAATATCGCTGTGGCACTCCATGCACTTAGCTGAAATTGCATTCTGGCCGGGTAGCTTAGCGAGCTGTGCGTGGAGATCATGGTGGCCTTCCAACTTGGCCTGCTGCTGTGATTTCTCAGGATTAGGGGCATTAGCTGGGGTGTTCTTCTCGCAGCAGCAGAGTGTCAGGGCGATCACTGATAATACCAGCTGAAAGCAGCTCTTAGAGGTCTGGGTGAGCGAGGTCATAGAATAAGCCTGTGAAGCTGAAGCGATGGTAAAGAGACGGGACATGATGAATGGAAAAGGTCTTAGCTTAGCTAGCGGGCTATCCGTGCTAGCTGGTATATTTAGTATACTCTAGAACAGCTACAGTCTGAGCATTAAAGAGCGCGTGAATAGAGATGGGGGCCCAGATAGAGCCCGTGTATTCGTATGCTAGGGTGAGAATGATCGCTAGGAAAACGAGAGGTAGCAGAGCGCTGATATTGAGGTGGACGACACCGAAGATAAGCGAGGTCATCAGGACTGCGAAGACAGGGCGGGTGTATTTCTTGGTCACTGGGTAGATGTATCCACGAAAGATCACCTCCTCGGCGATGGGTGCGATAATAACGACCATCACAGCCATCATACCACGAATGAGCAGCGAGTCGGTTCCTTGGTAAATGGTGATGATAGCCTGCTGCGAAGCATCATCTCCGAAGAACTTAGTCATCCATGTTTGGTAATCGACGAAGAAGAGGAGGACATTAAACGCATTGGCAATAAGAACACCAGCCGGCGCGATGAGAAACACCAAGTAGAACTGCTTCCACCTCAGGTGTAAGAAATCAGAGAGATTCACCCCACGCAGGTGGATGATCATCAGAACCATACCTAAGGGCACGAGCTGGCTAAACATCGCAAGGACAAGCCCCTCAGCCGTAAAAGCAGTCGGCTTTTCCCCACCCATGGCAGCGAGCCCGAGAGAAAACCACCCAATGACAAGGGCGATACCCGCGAAATCGACACGCTGAAGCGAGGCTGTATTGATCAGACTTTTCTGAGAATCACTAAGGGCAGACTTCCAATAAAAAACACCCAGCCCAAGAGCGAGAATGTAGAATAGGAAGGTAGTGATAAAGACAGCTTGAAGAGGCATAGCGAAGGTGTGTAGCGGCACTGTAGGGAAATATACGCAACTTTGAAGTTTGAACTTGAGAAGATTAAGTATCAGATGGTGGCCATGAAATACAGCGGAGGAGACCTATCCCTAGCAGAGGCAGCGCAGCAGTTAATTACGGAGCTCTCACCATTAACATTTCAGCCACCTGTAAGCCACGTTTACCTCACCACCGAATATACATGGAGCTCGCACGAGCAATACCTCAACCGCTACTGTGAGGGTAAAAAGCGTGTGCTCATGCTGGGCATGAACCCTGGGCCATGGGGTATGGCGCAGACAGGTGTTCCCTTCGGCGAAGTCTCAAAGGTCAGAGACTGGATGGGCATCACCGCCGAGATTGCCAAGCCCGCACGCGAGCACCCCAAGCGTCCTATTGAAGGCTTCCACTGCCAGCGAGCTGAGGTCAGCGGCCAGCGCCTATGGGGGCTCTTTGCAGAGAAATACCCAGTAGCGGCCGACTTCTTCGCAGATCACACTGTGGTGAACTACTGCCCGCTGGTATGGATGGGCGAAACAGGCAAAAACATCACACCCGACAAGCTCCCTAAGGAAGAAATGCGAGCCGTAGACGAAGCCTCCAGTAAGCACCTAGCCGCCGTCATCGCCCGCGCCCAGCCGGAGTGGTTAGTAGGAATCGGCGCCTACGCTGAGAAGAAAATCAAAGAAACCATCAAAGAATATTTCCCAGAAGAAGACTTCAAATGCGGTAAAATACTCCACCCATCACCCGCCTCGCCCATCGCCAACCGAGGCTGGGCACCCCAAGCCGAGAAGCAATTAAAAGACCTCGGCGTGTGGTAGTTGTAGTTTGCACGTAGTTGGCTTTGGGCTACTAGAGGCCTATCTATTTGACATGTAGATGTAGGCTGAATATGAAGAATGCAATATTTTACATACAGTAGAATGGAAACTATTTTTAATATTATCATTTATGCCCAAAGACGAATCAACCAATGAGCTAGCCGAGTCACTTCTGCTTGAGATCCTTGAGAAATCTCCCGAAGACTGGACAACACGTAAAAAGTTAGCTCAATTACTCTACAACGA
>JALZUH010000197.1 GCA_023301645.1 Akkermansiaceae bacterium | reverse complement strand
GAGGCTTAGAGCTGAGTCGGAGAAACTCCCTGCCAATGATCGGCTGAAGAGCTATCTTGAGAGTGTTGAGAAGATCTTTGGCAATGAGTAGCCAGTAGATCAGGGGGCTTGCGCTCTACGTGTGCTCTTTATTAGCGGCGCTCTGATGGCTCGTAGATGATGCGATTCTCAAGGTAGTAAGAGCGCAGAGCGTCTACGACGCCGTCGGCATATTCTTGGTAGATTGATTTGCGTGCTGTGCCGTTGATGTCCTTGGTGCCGCTGTAGTTTCCTAGCTGCACGCGGTCGTGAACTTCTTGGTTATTCATGAGGTAGGGCTCTAGGAAGATGACAGGGCATTGGTAGAGGCGATTAGCGAGGAGGTTTCTCGCCCAGAGTCCGTCGACTTGGTCGATGCTGATCGCGCTCTGTGAGGCGGGGCTGTAGTTGAAGCGTTCGAGGCCCGTGGTCTTCGCGAGTGAGTCGATGAAATATTTACCGAGGGGTTTTTCTTCGTCGTGGCTGCGCTGTAGGATCTTTACGAGCATTTCAAAGCGCTCGTCATCACGTGCTATTTCACGTTTTGTGAGTGCGCCGTGGAGTAGGACGTGGAGGTGGTTGTTTGTCGTGAGTGATGGGTTGGCTGGATCTGCCCATGCCTCAGCATTGTAGTGGAGGCAGAGGACGAGGTCTGGATTGAAGGCGAGGTTGACACGTCTTGCTCGTTCGCGGATTTCACCCGTTCTGTAAAAGTAAAGGTTCTGCAAGGTGGTGATGGTTTCTGAATCGGTCTTGCCTAGAGATCGAGCTTTTGCCTCGGCGACTTCGCGGTAGTCGTCAGGGCGGCGTGAGTTGACGGGTTTGTTCTCCCCGCGCACGAGGTAGACTTTGGCGCCGAGCTCTTCGAGCTGATCTTGGATGAGCTGCCCAGTGAGCAGGGTCATGTTCCCTTCCATAATGGGCTTGTTGTCACCTATTTGGAACCAGCGCTCTTCGATCTTTGCGTGCTTGCCGCCGATGTGGCCAGGGTCAATGGCGATATGGACTCCTGCGAGGGGCTTGTCTCTGGTGCCCGGTGAGAGTTCACCAGCGCTATTCCAGTTTCTATTAGGGGAGACTTCGCTGATGATGGGATTAAAGTTAAGGCGGTAGGTGGCATTTGCTTCACGTGTATCTGTCCTGATGATGGCGTGGTCGTCGTGGATTTGGATGTAGTTCTTCCAGTGGTCTCCAGTGGTGTATATCTCAGTGAGCAGGTAGTGGAAGTCGTCACGGGTAATGGTCTCCTGCCACAGGTCGAGCGTGCTCCAGTCAGGTCTTGTGCCTAGGTCGGCGAGGGTGGTGTCATGCTCGCCGGGCTGGATGATGACGGCGGAGTTTCTGACGGTGTTTTCACCAGACTGATCCTTCTGAGTGGGGAGCTGAGTGAGGATGTAAATGATGGCAATTCCTAGTAGGACGGATAGCGCACCGATGATGAAGCGTTGGGGCTGAGAGGAACTAGACATGGGTTTGAGGGTTGGTGCAGAGACGCTTGTAATATGGTAGGGTAAAAGATTTTTAGCAAGCGGGTGATGATCACTTATAGGTTAAGAGTTGGCTGATGTCACTTGATATGGTTATTTAGCGGCGTGATTCGTATTTTATTTTTAGGAGACATCGTGGGTGAGCCCGGCAGGAAGGCTGTCATTAAGAGAGTTGCTTCATTGAAGAGGGAGCTTGAGATCGACTTCATCATTGCTAACTGTGAGAATTCAGCAGCAGGAAGAGGGGTGACTCCGAAGATTGCCGTTGAATTGTTACGCAGCGGGATTGCGGTGCTAACCTCTGGAGATCATATTTGGGATCAGAAGGAGATTCTTGATTATATGCCAGATGAACCGCGATTACTTAGACCTATTAACTACCCCGATGACACTCCAGGTAATGGCAGTATCGTGCTAGAGACGGCAAAGGGAAAGGTGGCTGTGCTTAATGGTCAGGGGCGCACGTTTATGAATCCTCCCTTGGAGAACCCATTTACACAATTAGAGGATGAGGCACTCCGCCTGAGAGAGGAGGAGGGGGTGAAGGTGATCTTTTTGGATTTTCATGCTGAGACGACTAGCGAGTCTATTGCGATGGGCTGGCATCTCGACGGTAAGGTCTCTGCTGTCGTCGGCACGCATACCCATGTGCAGACTGCTGATGAGAAGATCTTGCCTGAGGGCACGGCTCATCTGACGGATGCAGGTATGTGTGGGCCAGATGTTTCTGTGCTAGGGCGAAATGTGGAGTCGATTGTATGGCGCTTTAAGACAGGGTTGCCGACGCGCTTTCCTGTGGCGAAGGGGCAGGTTCGACTTTGTGGGGCTATTGTTGATGTGGATGAGCAGACAGGTAAGGCGAGTAAGATCGAGCGTTATAATGAACTGCTTGAGCTAGGGTTTTAATCGTTGCTCGGTGATGGACTGCTGGTGCGGCTAAATTGTGCCTATGGCTGTAGCGCTGGGTCAGGGAGGGGTGAAAAAGGCATGGAAAAATACTGGAAATAATAACCATGCCAGTTAGCTTCTTCTCATGCCTATAGACGTATCTCTACTCGCCAAAATTTGTGAAGCGCCAGGAGCACCTGGATTTGAAAAAGAAATCCGCAAGCTGGTCTTGATGGAGCTCAAGGGGCTCGCCGATGAAGTCCGTGTTGATAACATGGGGAACGTCGTAGCGCTGAAGAAAGGGAAGTCTTCTGAGAAGAAGGTCATGGCTGCCGCGCACATGGATGAGATCGGCTTCATGGTCACTCATATTGATGATAATGGTTTTATTCGTTTCAATCCACTAGGTGGCTTCGATCCGAAGACGCTCACGGCTCAGCGAGTGATCGTCCATGGTAAGAAGGATGTGATCGGTGTCATGGGGTCGAAGCCCATCCACATCATGTCACCAGAGGAAAAGGGGAAGATTCTCAAGCTCGGTGATTACTTCATTGATCTTGGGATGGAGAAGGAGGAGGTCGAGAAGATCGTGAGTATTGGTGACTCGGTCACGCGTCGTAGCGAGCTACTAGAGCTAGGTGATTGTGTGAATGTGAAGTCTCTTGATAACCGTGTCTCTGTCTTTGTGCTGCTTGAAAGCCTGCGAGCGTTGAAGAAAAGTAGACGTAAGCCAGCTTATGACTTTTATGCCGTATTTACCGTGCAGGAGGAGGTGGGGATTCGTGGTGCTAATGTTAGCACGCTAGAGATCCAGCCAGACTTTGGTATCGGTCTTGATACGACGATCGCCTTCGATACGCCAGGTTCTCAGCCGCAGGAGAGCTGCACGAGACTGGGTAAAGGTGCTGCCATTAAGCTGATGGATAGCTCCGCCATCTGTGATTACCGTATGGTTGCCTATATGAAGAAGGTAGCTGGTGCGAAGAAGATCCAATGGCAGCCAGAAATCTTAGCTGCCGGCGGCACAGATACGGCAGGCTTGCAGAGAATGACTCCGGGTGGTTCGATTGCAGGGGCTATCTCTATCCCGACTCGTAATATTCACCAGTCCATTGAGATGTCATCGAAGAAGGATATCGAGGGATGTATCAAGCTTCTGACAGAGTGTGTCATCGGGCTCGATAAAGGTGATTGGAAATTCTAAATTGTAGCCACTTATGTGTGGCACTCTTCGTTCGGTATTGATTTTATTTGCCGTGTTACTGTCTGCTGGATACTTGGCTCTGGCAGAGCGTGGCACTGGGGGGCATTCTCAATGGGTTGATCTATTGGCTGGCGAGGGAGTCTCTGCGTGGGGGAGCACATTCGTATATGGGTCGAGGGGAAGCAAACTGCTGACTTGAAGGATAGGGCTGATAGCCAAGGGATCACTGGGCTTCCGCATGACGGAGAAAAGGGGCAGAGCTATCACTTTAGAAATATAAAGATTAGAGAGTTAGTGGCTAAGTAACGTGCTCGGTCGGCGGTGAGGCGGCTCTTGGGCGTAGTCTAGCGACGGCTCAATTTGTATTGACTGAGCGGGGACTGGCTGCCAGAAGATCGCCGTATCACTTTCGTTTTTAGCTGAAAATTGATGAACACCAAAAGCCAAATTAGATCACTGCTCAATGCCCAGTTTAGGGTGTTGGTTCTGCTGGTTGTTTTGTTTTTTAGTGGCGTGGGTGGTGTCATTGTTCAGACGATTGGCTGGGCGACGATGTTGCCGAAGCAGTTCTCGCAGACGGGCTCGATAGTCCAGGCAGTAGAAAACACCTTTGATGGTGATCACCCATGTGAGCTCTGTAGGGTCGCAGCTAAGCTGCATCAAGCAAGTGAGGGGAGTTCTGATCATTCTACTCCTGCAGAGGGGAAAAATTCGGGTGCATTCAAGCCCTTGATATCTCAGCTGCACACAGGTATTTCTCTAGCCCGACCACAGGGGCTCTTTATCGGAGTCTGGCAGGTGGAGCATGAGGTTTATGATTCGGTCGATGGCGAGCCGACTAGTCCGCCACCCCAAGGGTAGGGCTCAGTATTGATCCAGAGGCGAGCTTTGTTATTAGCTCATGATGCGCTTCTGACGTTTTAAATCCCGTCGTTTGGCAAGCTAGTAGTTTCTAAGCTGGCTGCGTTCTTTCTTCGGGTCACGCGAGTGGTGTCGACTCCTCAACGTGAGGTTTATGCCCCTGCTGAGCTACTGATCTCTGCGTGTGTTAGCCCTTTAATACTTAACGCCTTTTTTCACCCAATGTGGAGGAGGCTATTTGACCTATTACCTTTTTATTTCTTTATGAAACTTTCTTTTTTTACATCTCATTTCACTCAGGTAGCGGCGACTGGATATACTGCTGGTGGCCTCGTGCTACTTACTTCCTCAGTCTTGGCGCAATCCGATATCGATTCGCTGGATAGCTCTGTAGTCAATGCTCAATCAAACCCTGTAGAGATTGATAGTCTCGATAGTGCTATCGAGCGTGTGAGCAATCAATCTGGCGCGGCAAGTATCATCGAGGTCGAGGGTCTCTCAGGGCGCATCGTGGCGCCAGAGCAGTTATTTCAGCTTAATCCACAGGTGTTTGCCCGCTCGCGTGGACTGGCTAATGATACGCGGATTTCTATTCGTGGGTCAGGTATTCAGCGTGCCTTTGGTGATCGTGGTTTGACCCTCCTCATTGATGGTATCCCCGCTAATGATGCTGATGGTTCCTTTTACTTTCGCGCTATTGACCCGCTCACGACCAACCACGTAGAGGTATTTGCTGGTGCTAATGGCCTCGCTCATGGAGGTGCTCAGCTAGGTGGTGCTGTCAATATCGTGCAGAAAAACGGGATTACTGATCCGGGCGCTAAAAGCCAGTTTGAGGTGGGGAGTAACAGCACTTACCGCACGCACTTGTCCTATGGTGGTGAGCGTGGGCTGTGGGATTATTTCTTCGGCTATAGCTATGCTGAGTCAGATGGCTATAGAGAGCGCCAAGGCTGGGATAGTCAGCACATTACGGCGAATGCTGGATACCATTGGTCTGATGCAGCGGTGACTCGGTTTTACCTGCTTCATAATGAGTCAGATGGTGAGCTAACAGGCTCGCTGAGTCCGAGTGAATTCGCCGCAGATTCGTCTCAGGCTGGTGCTAACATTACAGATGATGCTGATCGTGACCTGACGACATTTCGCATCGGCCAGCGCACGCAGCTCCTGACTGATGGTGGTAAGTGGTCTTTCTATTCGAATTACCAATATCTGGATTTTGACCACCTTATTAATGAGGGGGTATTTCGCTTTAACCGTCTAATCGACTATGAGGCATATGATGTGCAGGTGGGCTTGAGAGGTTCACAGCAATACCAGTGGGCAGGAGTGAAGCATACGGTGAATACTTCGCTTTCGGCTAATATTGGTAGTAATGAGGAGCGTGGGTTTACCGGCTTCGTCACTCCCGGTAATGCGGCGCAGGACATCGTCCGCGATAATCGCGCGTCTAATGTGCAGTTCTACTTAGAAAATGACAGTGAGGTTTATAAGAATCACCACTTCATCGTGGGTGCTGGATATGTCAGCTCATACCGCGAGGTTGATATTGATGCTGGTGATGAGACTGGGGATTCAAGTGGGAGCTTGACCGATGACGGGGTGATCTATCGTGTAGGCTATCTCTACAAGCCAACGGATGACTTTCAGATTTTCTCGAATTATAGCCAGAGCTTTGAGTCATCGCCTTTTGCCGAAGTCGGTGTTTCGCTCGATCCAGCTAGTGGTGGGGCATTAGACCCGCAGATAGCGCGCACCTTCGAGGTGGGAACACGCTATGCTAATGACTGGGCTGACTTCACGCTGAGTCTGTATCGAGCTGACGTGAGTGATGAATTTGTCGATGAGGAAATAGCCACGAACTTCACTACGACTACGAATCTCGATACCGTTCATCAGGGCATCGAGGCCAGCCTTACGATCGATATTAGCGAGGTCGTGAGTCAGCTAGGAGGTGGTAGTAATGGCCCGAAGCTCTACTTTGATCAGAGCTACCAGTTCAATGATTTCAAAATCGATGAAGGGCTCAATGATAGAAACCGACTTCCAGGGGTGTCACGTCAGGTGTATGCAGGGCGTATTCGTCTTGAAGATCGTGATAAGCGCTGGTCAGCGAGCTTGTCCGCGGATTGGTTGCCAGAGGGCTATGTCGTAGATAATGCAAATACGACAGAGAGTGATGGGTTCGTCGTATGGAAGTTAGCCGCTGAAGTGAAGCTTGCTCAAGGGGTGTCATTCTACGCTGGAGTCGATAACCTCTTTGACGAGGAGTATGTCACTACTGTGAGTATCAACCCTTCATCGGATGTCTTTATCAACCCGGGTGACGAGCGCACTGTTTACGCGGGTATGAAGTTCGCTTGGTAGTCGCCCTGATCCCTACAAATCACTGTAAGCATATGAAAAAAGTCATTTACCAAATCCATCGCAAGCTCGCTCTGTGGCTGGCTCTTCCAGTGATTTTATGGGCGCTTAGTGGATTACTCCACCCGATGATGGCCAATTGGCTGAAGCCTGCCATTGCTAAGAAATTCATCGCTCCAGCTGCCCTTGATATAAGTGCGTCACTGATGACTCCTGCGGAGGTGTTTGCGGACGTTGCTGAGCTACATCAGCTCAAGGTCATTGGTGTGGGCGAGCGAGTGGTTTATCTAGGGATAAAACCTGACCAATCACAGCTCTACCGTGACGCGCTCACGGGTGAGCATCTAGCTACTGGGGCAGAGGGCTATGCAGAGCAATTAGCCAGAGCTTATGCAGATGATCATGACTCTAAACTACTTAGTATCACAAAGATCACAGAGTTCGGGGCTAATTACAGCACCATTAATCGGCTGCTACCCGTCTACCGTGTGAAGCTGGATAGGGAGGATGGGCTGGAGGTGGTTGTTGATCCGAGGACAGGACGCTTAGCGACTTATGATTCGCCCTCGAAGCGTCTTTTCGCGAAGCTTTTTGCGTGGTTTCACACTTGGTCGTTTTTAGGGGCTGCCGATAGCGTGCTGCGAATCACAGTGGTGCTTGTCGTCAGTGGGCTGGCGATGCTGGTGTCCTTTAGTGGACTGCTCTCACTAATCCTGCTGAAGGCGAGGCGTCCAAAAAATCAGAGTGGATCTGTGGAGGGAAGTAAAGTTACCACTAAGGTAACTCGAAAGATGAAACCAATTCGCAGGCTTCACCGTGTGCTGGGCGGGATTTCGGCGGTCTTCTTTTTCTCCTTCGGGCTCAGTGGTGTCTTCCATGTGGTGATGAAGTATGACTATGACGATTCGACTCAGTGGGTTAGCCAGCAGGTGACTCAGACAGAGGCATTGAGCCTATCCATGGCAAAGGTAGCTGAGATTGGTGGTAAGCCTCTGAGTAAGGTGAGTCTGGCGGTGATTGGTGATAGCCCGTATTACCGCGTAGTGACTCTGGGGAGATCAGCTGAGGTGATGATGGTGTCAGCCTCTGAGGGTGAGGTGCTATCTTCTGGAGATGAAGTCTATGCTAAGGAGCTGGCACTTGAATTTGCCGAGTATGACTCCGAGCAGATTACCAAGACCGAGCTCATTGGGGGCTTTCGTGCTGATTACGGGTTTATCTTTAAGCGTCTGCCCGTCTGGAGGGTTTCCTTTCAGGGGCAGAATTACTGGCAATACACCGTCGATACGGAAGATGCCCATATGAGTATGAGGACAAGTGCGCTATCGTTAGTGGAGGCGCTGAGTTTTGTAAACTTTCATAAGCTGCACTTTTTAGATTTCACAGGAAAGCAAACGCGCGACATCGCCAGTCTGGTTTTGATGCTGCTTATCTTGAGTGTGGTGTTTCTCGGACTACTATCGAGGGGCTCTAAACGTAGAAAAAAGCACTGAAATGGGCCTTCGAGATGATGCTGGCTTTTGCAGCTGACCAAAAGCGAAAGCCGTAAGCGAGGCCGCTTCGCCTGGTCACATGACGAATGGCTTAGTATGGCAATGGGAATCAGACTAGTGGATTTCTAGTGGGGCTCTAGCCACCACTTGTCGCGGTAGATGCCACCTGTCGCAGGATTTCTGAGCAGCCGTCTTCGAGCATGTCGGCGACGAGTTCGAAGCCATCGTTTTCCCCATAGTAGGGGTCTGGGACACTGGGCACTTGGTGCTGAGGCTCGGTGCAGTAGCTGGTGAAGAGCTTGAGTTTTGTCTGGTATGCCCCTTCTGGATCTAGGGCAGCAAGATTGCTGTGGTTTTCGGTGTCCATCGCGAGGATGAGGTCGAATTTCTCGAAATCTTCTGAGCGAAATTGGCGTGCTTTACCCGTCGTTGGAATAGCGCGATTCTGGAGGGTTCGGCACATTCTGTGATCGGGCGACTTGCCCGGGTGGTAGTCATGTGTGCCGGAGGAGTCGATGTGGAAGTGATTCTCTATGCCGGCTTCCTTGAGCTGATGGCGAAGAATATTCTCTCCCGCAGGTGATCGACAAATATTACCTAAACAGACAAAGATGATGGAAAAAGGCGTTCTTGGCATGATGACAAGATGGTGTAGAGTTTTTCATATGTTGGCAAGGTTAGGATGGTTCGCATCGATGATGTGTATGTGCGCGGGGATCGTGGTTGCAGCAGTATCGAAGTCTCCACATGTGGTGGTGGTCGTTAATGACGGCGGCGGCGAGGATATCGCCACAAGTGAGATATTTTCAGACTGGTCTAGTGATGCTGGGGACTTGCGCGTGTCACCTAGTCGGGCGGCGACACTGGCAGCTATCCGTTATGGCACAGGGGCACTTGCCAGTGGCGTGGTGACGGATGTAGACTGGCGGAGTCGAGCTGTTACTGGCGATAGTTGTTTTAGCGAAGTTCACCAATCTGGTGGCGTTGGCTCATTATCGCACTGGGCCGATGATGGCGTGAAGGAAATTAGCTTTGGCGAGACTCCAGTGATAGCGCTCATTCAGCAGGGTGGGGGTTATGATGGGGCTTATCTGAGAGAATGTTTTAAAAAAGCAGCTGAATCGGGAGCTAAAGAGGACGCTCGTCCTGTGGTAGTCCTCTATATAACGATGGCTGAAGGTGTCGATGCGGTGAAGCGAGGCAGTGAGCCAGATAGGTATCATTATGCAGCTCGCTGGCAGGTGTTCGCCAGTCATGTGGATGTGAGTATTAACGGGCTCCGTGTTGACTACCATGTGAATGAAGTAGTTTCGAAAATCATAAGCGGAGACTGGGGTGTGGAGGCGCAGGAAGTAATAGAGATCAGTAGACCTCCATACGAAGTGTTTCACCGAGCCAATTGGCTAGCTAGTAAAAAGTATCGTGATTTTCGTTATCATGACTCGCTTGTTATTAGTGATGAGTTTGCCCTAGTCGATGGCTCTGAGCTATACGCGGTGAATGATCATTTAGAGCCTGATTTATCGAAACGCTTAGACATCACATTACACGAAGACCTCCATGCAGAAATGCTTGTCAGCCATGCCAAGTGGTGGAGTAGGGCTGAGGCTGCCTTAGCTAGGGATCACGCGATCATAGTGAAAGGTGAGACGAAGCTGACGGCTAAAGACTGGCGACCGTCGACTATTGCTCATCAAGGTGGTAAGGGACACCGTCAAGGGCTGTCGCAAGCCGCACGGAAGATATCGTCTAAGTCCATTCACCAAGAGCATGCCTTGCTGAAAATACTAGAGGGTTTAAACAATGCAGAGTATAGGGAGACCTTTCCTGCATACAGTGGTAGCTGGGAGCTAATGATACCTGAGGCGGGTCGCTATAAGGTGACGGCAAGTTTACTGCCTCCCTCTCTTAATAACAAACTGGCAAAGCTTCGTAAGGGGGCAGCCTTTGTTATGCTAGGGGAAAACAAAGTGCAGATTAGAATCCAAGAGGGAGCGACTGGCGTCTCCGTGATGCTCGATGCTGAAGCGGGGAAGACGAGTATAGAGGCGTGGTTTACAGGTCAGCTAGCTCTGGATCGCGAGCTTGGTGCTTGCTATATAACGATTGAGAGAGTCGGGGCGAAGATGTATGAGCCCTTGCTGAAGAACTAATTAGAAGAGTAGTTGCTAGTGGTCAACTGATTCGCAAAGTAGGGCGAAGAGACTGGGGGGATACACATTCGGTCTACTAGCTGAATATTGTTTTCATTGCGGGAAAGGTTAATTCATTGTAGATTAATGCCGTGAAATCAATTCTTGTAGCTATTGCCGCCGTCTTGTCCGCTGTTTACCTTGTAAACCCTACCGCAGGTTTTCTTGAGTTTATTCCAGATAACCTACCTGTTGTAGGTAATATCGATGAAGCAGCGGCAGTGGCGATCTTGTTGGCTTGTGCCAGATACTTTGGCTTCGACTTATCAAGTTTTTTGGGCCGCAGGGGCGAAGATGGCACGTCTAAGAAAAATGTCGTAGACGTCGATTAAATTATTTTTTTAAAAAAAGACAAAAAACACCTTGTCAGCAGGTGTTTAATTTGTATAGTGCGCGCCCCGCCACAACCTTGCGGGCTATAAGTGGTTGGAAATTTACAGAAAAAAGCTGTGATAAGCAGTTAAACTATCGGGTTGCTCCGGAGAAGAGGCGTTTTCGTGGTCACTTAATATACCACGTTGGCCTTTTGGGCATCTTGGTGGTTTTTCATGTTTTATCACCCGCTGGACTTCTGATTGAAACTTTTATCAGCAGATTTACTCACACTTTTATCATTTAACCCAAAAAACGCAGGAATATGCCTACCATTAACCAGCTTGTCCGCAAAGGACGCAAGACACCAGTGACCAAGTCAAAGTCACGTGCCCTAAACAACTGCCCGCAGCGTCGTGGTGTTTGTCTTCAGGTCATGACTCGCACACCTAAAAAGCCTAACTCAGCTCTTCGTAAGGTAGCTAAGGTTCGCCTTACTAACGGCCAGGAAGTGATCGCCTACATCGGTGGTGAGGGTCACAACCTTCAGGAGCACTCAATCGTTCTTGTTCGTGGTGGTCGAGTAAAAGACCTTCCAGGTGTTCGTTATCACATCGTTCGTGGTGCTCTCGATACTCTCGGAGTTGATAAGCGTCGCCAAGCACGTTCTAAGTATGGTGCTAAGCGCCCTAAGAAGTAATTTTTCACAAAACCATTTAATCAAATAATACTATGGCTCGCCGTAAAAAAGTTTATAATCGTCCTGAAACAAGGGATCCTCGCTATGACAGCCCTGTCGTAGGCAAGCTCATCAGTAAAGTGATGCGCGACGGTAAGCGTTCGCTCTCTGAGCGTATCGTTTATGCTGCTATCGATAAAGCAAACGATGGCACTGACACAGTCGACCCACTAGAGGTTGTTACTCGTGCTCTTGAAAATGCTAAGCCACGCGTAGAGGTGAAAAGCCGCCGTGTTGGTGGTGCTACTTACCAGGTGCCTCTCGAAGTAGATGCAGCACGTTCTGAGTCACTCGCAATGCGTTGGCTTGTTACCTTCGCGCGTAACAAAAAAGGAACTCCAATGCACGTTGCTCTCTCAAACGAGATCAAGGACGCAGCAAACAATCAAGGTAACGCAGTTCGCAAGCGCGACGACATGCACAAGATGGCGCAGGCCAACCGTGCATTTGCTCACTTCCGCTTCTAATTCCAGCGAATTTATAAGACTCCATCACAC
Organism: Akkermansiaceae bacterium; assembly: GCA_023301645.1. Taxonomy (GTDB): domain Bacteria; phylum Verrucomicrobiota; class Verrucomicrobiia; order Verrucomicrobiales; family Akkermansiaceae; genus Oceaniferula. Next base: position 14,271 of record JALZUH010000197.1, on the reverse strand, counting down.
CCATTCCTCGAAGTCATGTCTCAGAATCCTAATCATCCTAAACGCCCATACCCTCTGGAGCGCACAAGGAATATTGGGATCGCTGCGCACATTGATGCAGGTAAGACCACACTCACTGAGCGTATCTTATTCTACACAGGGATGATTCACCGCATAGGTGAAGTTCATGATGGAGCGACTGTCACCGATCACATGGAGCAGGAGCGCGAGCGTGGTATCACGATCACTTCTGCTGCTGTGACATGTGAGTGGATCCAGCAACCGCTCGACGGTGTTGTTAAGCTTTACGAAAAGCAAAAGCAGCGCGTCAATATCATCGATACTCCAGGTCATGTAGACTTCACCGCTGAAGTTGAGCGCTCATTACGCGTGCTCGACGGTGCTATTGTGGTCTTCTGTGGTGTTGCAGGAGTTCAGCCCCAGACTGAAACTGTCTGGCGTCAGGCTGATAAATACAATGTCCCTCGCATTGTTTTTGTTAATAAGATGGATCGCACCGGTGCTAACTTTGAAAACGTCTTCCAAGACATCAAAGAAAAATTCGGTATAGAGGCAGTTCGAATTCTTATCCCAATTGGTTCCGAAGAGGAGCTAAGTGGTCAAATCGACGTAGTAAACATGAAGTCAGTCATCTACAAGGATGACGACACCATGGGTTCAACGTTCGAAGTTCACGCACTAGAAGGTGACCTTCTCGCTGAAGCTGAATCTGCTCGTGAGGATCTCATCTCGATTCTTTGTGACTGTGACGAAGTGATTGGTGAGAAATTCCTCATGGAGGAAGAAATCACTACAGCTGATATCAAAGAGGCGCTTCGCAGAGCTACTATAAGCAACCAAGTCGTTCCTGTAGCAGGGGGATCAGCCTTTAAGAATAAGGGTGTCCAGTTCCTTCTCGACGCAGTCACTGACTATCTGCCAAGTCCGCTAGACATCCCAGCTGCACAAGGACAACATCCTGAAGACGACGCAGCTGAGGTTCTTGCAAAAACTGACGACAACGAACAATTCTGCTCTCTCGCATTCAAGCTGTGGGCAGACAAGTATGTCGGAAAACTTATTTTCTTCCGTGTCTACTCAGGAACAGTTTCCAAGGGTGACATGGTGTATAACCCACGCACGGGTAAAAAAGAGCGTATCGGTCGTCTTATTAAGATGCACGCAGATAAGCATGAAGATATCGAGACCTGCTATTCAGGTGATATCGCCGCTATCGTAGGTCTCAAAAATGTGCAGACAGGTGATACTATCTGCACCCAAGGCTTCGACATCATGCTCGAACCACCACTCTTCCCGGAGCCTGTGATCTCCATGGCAGTAGAGCCTAAGACTGTTGTTGATCAGGAAAAGATGGCTATCGCATTAGCCAGACTGTCGGAGGAAGATCCTACTTTCATGGTCAAGACTGACCCTGATACAGGACAAACTATCATTTCAGGTATGGGCGAGCTTCACCTCGAAGTCATCGTCGATCGTATGCAGCGTGAGTTCAAGGTAGCTTGCGGTGTTGGTAAACCACAGATTGCCTATCGTGAGACGATTACGGCTCCAGCTAAGGGCGAAGGCCTTCTTAAAAAGCAATCAGGTGGTAAAGGTCAATACGGCCATGTGGTTCTTGATGTCGCCCCGGGCGAGCAGGGTAAAGGTCTTACTATTGATAACCAGCTCACTGGTGGAGTTATCCCCAAGGAGTTCATTACATCTGTTCTTTCAGGTATTAAAAACTCGATGACCAATGGCGTCATCGCTGGATATCCTGTTGTTGATGTTCATGTTAATCTCACTGACGGCTCAGCACACGATGTTGACTCGAATGAAAACGCTTTCAAAATGGCAGCTATTCTCGCTATGAGAGATGCATTCAATCAGGCAAGCCCAGTGCTACTAGAGCCAGTGATGGATGTAGAAGTAGCTACTCCAGAAGACTACCAAGGTGACATCATGGGAGATCTTACACGCCGTCGCGGACAGATCCAAGAAATCGAGAGTAAACCAACTCACGCGATACTCAGAGCCATCGTCCCTCTGTCACAAATGTTCGGCTACTCAACAGCCGTCAGAACCCTTTCTAGTGGTCGTGCAGACTACACTATGAAGCCAAAAAGTTTCGAGCAAGTCCCGCAAGCAATTGTAGACGAACTCACCAATGACTACGCCTACGCTAGCTAATAATCAGCGCAGAAATAATCACCACCTACCATCCTCTAATAATCTAACTATAATCCGACATGCAACAGCAGAAAATCAGAATTCGCCTCCGTGCATACGATCATCGTGCAATCGACAAATCCGCCTTGGAAATCGTTGAGACCGCTAAACGTACAGGAGCTAAAGTCGCAGGACCTATCCCATTGCCTACACGCATTGAGAAGTTCAGTGTTAACCGTTCAGTAAACCAGAATAAAAAGTCTGCTGAGCAGTTCGAGATTCGCACGCATAAGCGTATGCTCGACATCGTAGATCCAACCGCACGCACAGTTGATGAGCTCAAGAAGCTTAATCTTCCTGCAGGAGTTGACATCGCAATCCGTATCTGAGCCCAAGCCCGATACTCGAATTACTCTACTATTTAACCATATAATTTATAAGAACCATGGCACTAGGACTACTAGGAAAAAAAGTCGGTATGACTCGCATCTTTGATGCAGAAGCTGGCACATCTATCCCTGTCACCGTTGTTGACGTTGCAGGTAACGAATTTCTTCAGGTCAAAACAACTGAAACTGACGGCTACTCAGCTGTTCAGGTAGGTTACGACGACCAAAAAGAATTCCGCCTCAATCTTCCAAAGCGCGGACACTTTAGCAAATACGGAACATCTCCGAAGAAGCTTGTTAAAGAGTTCAGATTCGAAGCTGACGCAGAACTCCCTGATACTAAAGAAGCACACCCAGGTGCAGAGCTTTTCGAAGCTGGCCAGTGGGTTGATGCTATCGGCACAACCAAGGGTAAAGGTTTCCAGGGTGTTGTTAAGCGTTACAACTTCGCAGGACAGCCTGACTCACACGGTCACATGATGCACCGTCGCCCAGGTGGTGTAGGTGCAGGAACATGGCCAGGACGTATTTGGAAAAACAAAAAGATGCCAGGTCGTCACGGTGTATACAGCCGCACAGTTCAAAACCTTAAAATCGTTCAGGTTCGCCCTGAAGACAACGTGATCCTCGTGTCAGGCGCAGTTCCTGGTCACAATGGTGCTTATGTTGTTATCCGCCCAGCTATCAAAAAATCAGCTGCTAAGTAACCGTTAATTTATTAAGACAATGTCTAAAACACTTTCTATTCAAGACGCAACAGCGTTAAACATCCAAGTGATCGATGGTCACAAAGGTGATCAAGCTGTTCACGATCTCATCACTGCTTACCGCGCAAATCGTCGTAGTGGCACCGCACAGACTAAGACACGTGGTGAAGTCAAAGGTTCAAACAAGAAGCTTTGGAAACAAAAAGGAACTGGCCGTGCACGTGCCGGTAACACAACCAACCCAATCTGGCGTGGTGGTGGTAACTCCTTTGGACCACGTAACCGTGATTACTCTAAGACAGTTAACAAGAGCGTTCGTAAGCTTGCTCTTCGTAAGGTTCTTGGTGATCTCCTCAATGAGAGCGCTGTTATTGCAGTTCCATCATTCTCTATTGCTGACGGCAAGACCAAGTCATTTGTAGCTGCTGTTAAGGCACTTACTGAGTCACGTAAGGTCATCGTTGTTGCAGAGAAGTTTGATGATGCAACTTACCTTGCTGGTCGTAACGTCCAAAATGTTCTTCTCATGACAGCTTCAGAGGTGAACATCGAGCAGCTCATGCACGCCAATACAGTCATCCTTGTCGAAGATTCATACGAGACCTTCGCACGCCGCACGGCATAACCCATTTAACTAACTCGAAACCATGAAAGATATTTATCAGGTCATCGACACTGTTCTCATCAGTGAGAAAGCCACACTACTACAGGAAGAGAACAACGAGTATGTGTTCAAAGTAGCTCGCGACGCAAATAAACTTGCCGTCAAGCGCGCTATTGAGGAACTCTTCGGAAAGAAGGTTGCTACCGTTCGCACACTTAACGTTCAGGGCAAGAAGAAGCGCAACCGTCGCGCTGATGCTGGCCGCACTGCACATTGGAAAAAAGCCATTGTCCGTCTTAAGGATGGCGAGTCACTTGACCTCGTTTAATTAAGAAATCATTTATTTAACCCGCTGAGAAACGATAACATCGAACCCAATAGCGAATTATGCCTTTAAAAACATTTAGACCAATAACACCTTCTAATCGATACAAGGAGCTTCCTTCATTCGAAGAGATTACTAAATCAACACCTGAAAAAAGCCTTACGCGCCCTCTCAAAAAGAGCGGTGGCCGTAACAATCAGGGTCGTATCACATGCCGTCACAAAGGTGGTGGACACAAGCGCAAGTATCGTCTTGTTGACTTCAAACGTAACAAAACTGACATCGCAGCCACTGTGCTCGGTATCGAGTATGATCCAAACCGCACATGCCGCATCGCACTCCTTGAGTATGCAGACGGCGTAAAGAGCTACATTCTTGCTCCTGTCGGACTTGAGGTCGGCGCAACAGTCATGTCAGGTGACACTGCACCTCCTAAGCCAGGAAATGCAATGAAGCTTAAGCACGTGCCACTCGGAACAGCTATCCACAACATCGAGATGACACCAGGAACTGGTGGTAAGATCGCTCGTTCAGCTGGACAGCAAGCCGTTCTTTCCAACCGTGAAGAAAGTGGTCAAGCTCTCGTGAAGATGCCTTCAGGTGAGATCCGTAAGTTTAACCCAGACTGCGCCTGCACAATCGGCCGCGTCGGAAACGTCGATCACATGAACGAAGTTTCTGGTAAAGCTGGACGTAGCCGCTGGCAGGGCATTCGCCCAACTGTCCGTGGTATGTGTATGAACCCTGTTGATCACCCGAATGGTGGTGGTGAGGGTAAGTCAAAGTCCGGTGGTGGACGTCAGCACCTTAAGTCACCTTGGGGTCACGTGAAGGGTCAGAAGACTCGTCAGAAATACAAGCCGAGTAACAAGTTCATCGTTTCTCGTCGCAAGAAATAATAATCTCTAACTGATATATACAATGCCAAGATCACTCAAAAAAGGTGCTTACGTTGACCAGAAGCTACTCGCTAAAATCGATGCAGCTGAAGCGTCTGGCGATAAGAAGCCAATCAAAACATGGAGCCGTAGCTCTGTCATTACTCCTGACTTCGTAGGTCACACATTCCACGTTCACAACGGCAAGTCTTTCCCAACAGTCTTCGTCAATGAGAACATGGTAGGACACAAGCTCGGTGAATTCTCACCGACTCGTATCTTCAAGGCTCACGGCGGTATCGGTAAGCGCTAATTACCAACTACGACTAGCATCTTTAACACTCCCTCTCATGCAGATTTCATCACAATTTACTACAGCACTCACCGGCGTTATGCTTTTCGGTGCTGCAGTTCCTTGTGTCGCACAGTCTGCAATTGAGGGTGATAAAGATCATCAGGTTCGTGTATTAGAACGTAAGCTGGCCAAATCAAATCATCAACGCGACACATTAGCTGAAGAGCTCGCCGCCTCAAGGCAGCGTGAAGACCTGCTAACGAAAAGCTCGAATGATTTGAGACTTAGATTTGCTGCACTAGGGGACAATCTCCTCAACGGTGGCCAAGATAAGATCCTGCAAGCTGTGAAGAATGCAGAAGTGCTCGATAAGCAAGTTATAGCTACCGAAACGGCAGCTTTAAAGCTTATGACAAGCCTTCGCGAATACCTTCGCACGGCAGTTATTGCCGACTCAGACGCACGACTTGATTTAGAAACTTCAATACGAGAGCTTGACGTAGCTCTCAGAATAAGGCAGAAACCGCGCCCTCAGATTGCATTAGGCAATTTGAGTCAGGCAAAGATTATCAGCATAGACGCAGAAAGCGGAATGGCGGTAATTAATGCTGGTGAGAATCAATCCGTTCGTCGCGGTATGAGATTCGACATCTTGCGAGGTAACCGAGAGGTAGCCGAGGTGATTGTCGCTGAGACTCGAGAGAATTTCAGTGGTGTATTACCAACAGAACTTGACGAAACAAAGGAGCACATCCGCGCAGGCGACATTGCTTCTATACAGACCGAACAACGATAATTTACTCACTTTTTAAAAACTAGAACGATGGAAGTTAAATCCACTTACAAATACGCACGAATTTCTCCAAAGAAAGCTCGTGACGTCGCCCGCGCCATTCAAGGAATGCCAGTATCAGCAGCACTTGATGTTCTTGCTTACACACCACGTAAAGCAGCAGAGCTACTTACTAAAACTCTTAAGAGTGCAGTAGCAAATGCAGAGAACAATCACGACCTCATCGCTGATGATCTCACCATTAAGGAATCAACTGTTGGTGATGGGCCTACGCTCAAGCGCTTTAAGCCACGTGCTCGTGGTTCTGCAGCTGCGATCCGTAAGCGCACTAGTCACCTATTTATCACACTCACTGACGAAGTGGAAATTGCTGAGCCACGCGAGCGTTCATCAAAGCCTAAGAAGCGCACACTCGGAGCATCTAAGAAAGCAGCACCTAAAAAAGAGGCTGTAGCTAAGGAAGAGAAAGCAAGCGAAGAGGTTGACGCTTCTAAGCTTGAGCTCGGACAAGTTTTTGACACAGCTCCAGACCAGGTCGACGACCTTAAGGTAATCAGCGGTGTAGGCCCAGCTATTGAAGAGAAGCTTCACGGATTCGGTATTTACACTTACGAGCAGGTTTCAAACTGGACTAAAGAGAATATCGACGCATTCGATCAGTTACTTTCATTCAAAGGACGTATCGAGCGTGACAACTGGCTAGAACAAGCTAAAGAGTTAATGAACAACAAAGAAAGCTAGGCCATAGCTTATCATATCAAATTTAAAATTTAAAATCATGGGCCAGAAAATCAATCCTATCTCCTTCCGTCTCGCAGTCAACAAAGACTGGCGCTCCAAGTGGTATGCCAGTGGAACAGACTACACTGACAAGCTTCACGAAGATCTTAAAATTCGTAAATACATCAAGAAGCGTCTACACAACTCAGGTATCTCAAAGGTGATCATTGAGCGTGCTTGGAACAGTATCCGCGTCACTCTATCTACTGCCCGTCCAGGTCTTGTTATCGGACGTAAGGGAAGTGAAATCGAGAAGATGACTAACGACATCTCCAAGCTTTGTGGCGGTTGCCAGGTAAAGATTGATATCCTTGAGATTCGTAAGCCTGAGCTTGATGCACAGCTTGTTGCGGAGAACATTGCCGTTCAGCTTGAGCGTCGTATCGCTTTCCGTCGTGCAATGAAGCGCGCTGTTGCTACAGCAATGGAGTTCGGTGCTGATGGCATCCGTGTTCGTTGCGGTGGTCGTCTTGGTGGTGCAGATATTGCACGTGCTGAGTGGTATCGCGAAGGAAAAGTTCCTCTTCAGACTCTCCGTGTTCCTATCGACTACGGTTTCGCAGAAGCTGCTACCGTTTACGGTATCATCGGCATCAAGTGCTGGGTGAACAAGAAGGAAGAGAAGCCACAAGCAGGTGGAGGTCGTCCACGTCGCGATCGCAATGATCGTAACGACCGTCGTAACAACAACCGTTAAGCTACGGATTGTAACTAAGAATCAACCAATAATTTAACTAGGAGTATAATACTATGCCATTAATGCCCAAAAGAGTGAAGTTCCGCAAGACTCAGCGCGGAAACCGCGGCGGTAACGCCCAACGTGGTAACGCTGTGAGTTTCGGTGACTTCGGACTTCAGTGTCTCGGTCGCGGATGGATGACTAACCGCCAGATTGAAGCCTGCCGTGTGGCCATCAACCGTCAGCTTAAACGTAAAGGAAAAGTTTGGATCCGTGTCTTCCCACACAAGTCAATTACAGGACGTCCACCAGAAACTCGTATGGGTAAAGGTAAGGGTGCTGTAGAAGCATGGGTAGCTGTGATTCGCCCTGGCACAATGCTATTTGAAGTAGCTGGTGTTCCAGAATCTGCTGCTAAAAGCGCACTTCGTCTCGCATCATACAAGCTCGGCGTTCCTACACGCTTTGTTGTCCGCGGTAGCCATGGTTCAAACTAAGGTTAACCTACTAGAAACATAATTTTAACGATTAACTGATAACCATCATGGCCCAGACAAAAATTAAAGATATTCGTGAGCTTACTACTGAAGAGCTCTCAAGTCGCCTGCGTGAACTCAAGCAGGAGGCACTCACCCTCCGTCTTCAGCAGGCTACTGGTCAGCTCGAGAATACATCACGTCGCACACTTGTTCGCAAGGAAGCAGCACGCGTGCAAACCATCCTTTCTGAGCGCCGCCTCCAAGGCTAAGCTCATTACAACAATCAAAATCACTTTATCATGAGCGAATCTGAAACAAAGACAGCCGGCATCCGCAAGACTCGCGTCGGCATCGTTATCTCTACATCTATGGATAAGACCATCGTAGTTGAGTATACTAACCGTGTGCCGCACCCACGCTTTAAGAAAATCATTAAGCGTTCGAAGAAATTCTATGCTCACGATGAAAATGGCGACGCCTCTGTAGGCGACAAGGTCAGCATCATCGAGACTAAGCCAATTTCTAAGAATAAGTGCTGGAATCTCCAGGAGGTCCTCAGTCACTAATCCAATAAGGCATGTTCGCATGCCATTGGTTCTAACCAACACCATCAACCCATAATATATTTTTTGCCATGATCCAGATGGAATCCAAAGTTCATATCGCCGATAACACCGGCGCTCGCGTCGCCAAGATGATTGGCGTCATTGGTAAGCGCACTAAGGTGGCTCGCGTAGGTGACGTAATCACTGCTCACGTTCGCGAATCAATCCCGACTGCTAGCATCAAAAAAGGTGAAGTTGTCAAAGCTGTTGTCGTTCGTTCTGCTTACCCAGTTCGTCGTGCAGATGGTTCAACACTTCGTTTTGATAGTAACGCAATCGTCATTATCGACAAAGACGGTAACCCTAAAGGAACTCGTATCTTCGGCCCTGTAGCTCGTGAGCTTCGTGACCGTAAGTATATGAAGATCGTCTCCCTCGCTCCTGAGGTTCTTTAATTTTTACTATATAATTTTACCATGAGTAATAAAACACACGTAAGCATCGGTGACCAAGTAGAAGTCATCGCTGGTAACTACAAAGGAAAAAAAGGCACCGTCCTCGACGTGAATGTCAAAAAAAACCAAGTTACTGTCGAAGGCGCACGCGTCATGAAAAAAGCAGTGCCTAAGTCTGAGCAAAACCCAGACGGTGGTATTCTTGAGCAAGACGGACCTATCGCTCTCTCAAACGTGAAGAAGGTTTCCTAATCCTCTTCAGTTTTTAAAAAACAAAACACTTTTATCAGTAAAGAGTTGCTTACATCATGTAATTGATGCAAGCAGCTCTTCGCTAGTAATTACAAGCAGCGCTTAAGCGACTTATTAACATAAGCTGACCCGCAACTATGAAACCAACACTACAAACATTCTACCACGAAAAGGTAGTCCCAGCACTCACAGAGCAGCAGGGGTATACAAATCCGCACCAGGTTCCAACTCTGGACAAGATCGTCGTCACTACTCACGTAGGATCAGCATCTGACCGTAAGCAAGCCGTTGAGGATGCTGTCGAAGACATCTGCAAGATCACAGGACAGAAGCCAAGTATCTCATACGCTCGTAAGAGTGTTGCGAACTTCAAAGTCCGTGAGGGCGAGGCCGTAGGCGCTCGTGTTACTCTCCGTGGAGCCCACATGTGGGAATTCCTTGACCGTTTTATCAACATCACAGCACCTAATATTCGTGACTTCCGCGGTATTACTTCAAAAAGCTTTGATGGACGTGGTAACTACGCTCTAGGTATCGACGACCAATCAATTTTCCCTGAAATCGAGCTCGATAAGATTAAGCGTCAGCTTGGTTTTGACCTCATTTTCGTTACTTCAGCACCTACAGACGACGAGGGCCGCGCGCTACTCAAGACTCTTGGGATGCCTTTCCGTGAGCCTAAAAAAGCTGACGACGCTGCCTAGTTCTGTAGCACTTAATTTAAAACAAATTTAACTAACTATCATCATGGCAGTTCTAAGTGACCCAATTTCTGATTTTCTTACACGCTTGAAAAACGCATCACGCGCAGGCAATGAGACTTTCTCCGCACCTTACTCTAAGATCAAAGGCGAAATCGCCCGTATCCTTCAAGACGAAGGTTACATCTGGAATTACGAAGTAGATACTACTGGTAAGTTCCCAGTGATCACCGTTAAGGTGAAATACTCTGACAGCGGCGTAGCCGTTCTCACAGACCTTAAGCGCGTTTCCAAGCCAGGAATCCGCCGCTACGTTGGTGCAGGAGAAATCCCGCGTGTTCTAAATGGCCTTGGCATCTCCATCATCTCTACTCCTAAAGGATTGAAGACTGGTGCACATGCTCGCAAGGAGAAGCTTGGCGGTGAAGTCCTCGGATTCGTTTGGTAAAACGCCCGCAATTCATTTAACCATTAAACCAAGAAACATAATACCATGTCACGTATTGGATTAAAAAATATCACTCTTCCTGAGAAAGTAACAATCAAAGCAGCTAGCTGCGGCGCTGTTACTGTTGAAGGACCTAAGGGTAAGCTCGAGTGGACGATGCCAAGTAGCATCACTCTCGAAGAAGAAGGCGGCGTTGTTACAGTCAAGCGCGATTCTGAGCACCGTAAAGTAAGAGCTCTCCACGGAACCGCACGTAGCTTGATTAGTAACATGATCGACGGCGTAACTTCAGGTTTTGTTAAGCAGCTTGAAATTCAAGGTGTTGGTTTCCGTGCAGCTGTCAAAGGCAAAGCACTCGACCTCAACCTCGGTAAGTCACACCCAATCCTTCATCCGATCCCAGAGGGTCTCACTGTCACTGTAGATAAGAATACAGAGATCAAGGTCGAAGGTATTGATAAGCAATTAGTCGGTCAGTTCGCAGCTGAAGTTCGTCGTTATTATCCACCAGAGCCGTTCAAGGGCAAAGGTATTCGCTACGCAGGTGAGCGTGTGCGTCGTAAGGCTGGTAAGAGCGTTAAGTAATCATTAGCTGAACCATTAACTACTAACTATTTTTTATATCAAATGAGCACTCTTAATCGTAAACAAGTTCGTCAACGTATTCACCGCCGTATCCGTAAGAAGGTATCTGGCACAGCTGAATGCCCACGTCTTGCAGTTACTTACACAAATCAGCATGTCTATGCACAGGTGATTGATGATGTAGCAGGTCACACACTCTGTGCCGCTTCTAGCATCGACTCATCTGTTGAGAAGGCAGCATCAAATCAAGTTACGGCTAAGCTCGTAGGTGAACTTGTCGCAAAGCGCGCCAAGGAAGCTAACATTAGCAAAGTCGTATTCGACCGTGGTGGACATCTTTACCACGGCAAAATCAAAGCACTAGCCGAAGCTGCGCGTGAAGCAGGTCTTAACTTCTAAACCATTTAAAAATCATGGCTGAAAACCAAAATCAATCAAGCGCACCGGGCGCTTCATCAACTCCAGCACCAGCAGGTGCTAAACCAGAAGGCGCACCAGCAGGAGCAGGTGCACCAGGCAAGCCTGGCGATCGTCGCGATAACCGCGGTGGTCCAGGACGCGGACGCGGTCGTCCACCACGTCAAGCACCTCCAAAGCCAATGACCGATGACGGTAAGGAGCTTGTAGAAAAAGTAGTCTTCATCAACCGTTGTGCCAAAGTGGTCAAAGGTGGACGTCGCTTCAGTTTCTCTGCACTTATGGTCTCTGGTGACAAAGAAGGACGCGTAGGCGTAGGCTTCGGCAAGGCACAGGAAGTTGCTGAGTGTATCCGTAAGGGTAGTGATGATGCAAAGCGTGCACTTGTTCGTGTAAAGATCGTTGACGGAACAATCCCACACGAAGTTCAAGCTGAACACGGTGGTGGTGTCGTTCTTCTTAAGCCAGCATGTCCGGGAACGGGTATTATTGCAGGTGGTGGCGTTCGTGCTGTATGTGAAGCAGTCGGTATCACTGACGTTCTCGGTAAGAGCCTCGGCTCAAACAACCACGCTAACGTTGTGAAAGCTACTATGAAGGCGCTTTCAATGCTCCGCACTCGTGAGGAAGTCCTCGCATCACGTGGCAAGAAGGTAAAAGAAAGCATCTAGTCTGCTTCACTTAATTACAGAACATTTAAATAACAAACTCAACTATTATGAATTTGCATACTCTCAAACCAAACCGTGGTGCTAAGCATCGTGTAAAGCGTCTCGGTCGTGGTGAAAGCTCAGGCTTAGGTAAGACTTCAGGCCGTGGTCACAAAGGACAGAAAGCTCGCTCAGGCGGTGGTGTTCGTCCTGGCTTCGAAGGTGGCCAAATGCCACTTCACCGTCGTCTACCAAAGCGTGGTTTCAATAACACACGTTTCCAAGACAAGATTGTCATCGTTAACGTTGCATTCATCAACGATCGTTTCGAAGATGGTGCTACTATCAACGAAGCATCACTCCGTGCTGCAAACCTTATCAAAGGTAACTTCGACGGCGTAAAGGTTCTCGGATTCGGCGAACTCTCAAAGAAAGTAACAGTAGAAGGCTGCACAGTCAGCGCATCTGCTCGTGAAAAGATTGAGAAAGCTGGTGGAACCATCACAGAGGTAGCCAAGTAATTCTTGTGCTTCTCCTCTTGAAATAACTTACACGGAGAGGAAGTGCTTTTAGCACTTCCTCTCTATGCGTGTATAATACCACGCACCAGATCAGCTGGAGAACTGATACCCCGGTCAATGTGACCATTCATCATTGATCCTTTTTTACAGTTTACTGTTCACTTTTTACTCATACCTAAATTAAATGATTTCCGCATTTGCAAGCACATGGAAAGTCCCTGAACTCAGGGAGCGTATTCTCTTCACCTTGGCGATGGTAGTCATCATCCGTCTTGGTGTTCACATCACCCTTCCGGGTGTAGACTCTTCTGTCATCAAGGAATACCTCGATGCTACAGCACAAAAAGGTGGTGATTCTGGCGCTGGTGCAGCGGTTGGAGCGATGCTCGGCTTCTTCTCAGGTGGCGGACTCCAGAAGATGGGTGTTTTTGCCCTAGGTATCATGCCATACATTTCTGCCTCGATTATGATGCAGCTAATGACGGCAGTCGTCCCTAAGCTCGCTAAGCTTGCACGTGAAGACGGTGGATCTCAGAAGATTAGCTCATACACGCGTTATGCGGCTATACTTATCGCACTTGTGCAAGGATGGTTACTTGCCGTTAGTCTGAAGAATCCAGGGGGTATCCCTGGCCTTCAAGGTATTGAGCAATATGGACAGGTTGTGCCGGACTTTGGTGGTAGCTTTGTTGCCCTGACTATCCTCACACTAGTAACAGCCACCTTGCTTCTCATGTGGCTTGGTGATCAGATTACTGAGCGCGGTCTTGGAAATGGTATCTCACTCATCATTACCGTAAACATCATCTCAGCCCTTCCTGGTGCACTGGTCATTACTTGGAAAACACTCGTAAGTGGCGAGAACGTAGGGCCGGGAGCTCCTGCCTTCCTCGTCGTCCTCGTAGCATTCCTCATTCTTGTCGTAGCAGCGATTATCGCTATTACTCAGGCCCAGCGTCGTATTGCAGTCCAGTATGCTAAGCGCGTCATGGGTCGCAAGCAGCTTGGTGGTCAGACTCAGTATCTTCCATTGAAGGTTAACTACGCTGGTGTTATGCCGATTATTTTCGCAACAGCTATTCTCTCTGTTCCGACATTCATTCTTAATGCAATGTTCCCAACAGCGGGTTGGTCCATTAAGCTTCAGCAAGTGCTAGCTGGTGGTGGCCTTGGATACTACGCTGTAGCGGGATTCATGATCTTCTTCTTCTCCTACTTCTGGGTGGCGACAATGTTCAAGCCTAGTGAGATCTCTGAGAACCTCAAACGCAGCGGTGGATATGTTCCTGGTGTGCGTCCGGGTAAGCCAACAGCTGACTTCCTCGACTTCACGATGACTCGCCTTACCTTTGCGGGATCAATCTTCCTGACCATTATCTTTATCCTACCTTATATCGTTTCACAGATGCCACGCGGTATCATCGGTAAAGAGCTTCCTTTCCTCGTGACATCATTCTTTGGTGGCACCAGTCTACTCATTATCGTTGGTGTATTGCTCGACAGCATGCGTCAGGTAGAGACACACCTACTACAGCGTAACTACGACGGCTTCCTTCGTAAGGGTAAGATCAAAGGTCGCTATGACCGCCTTCAGAATACAGGCGAGCGTGCATCTAAGGG
>JALZUH010000196.1 GCA_023301645.1 Akkermansiaceae bacterium | reverse complement strand
TGACTGCCAGCGCGATACTTTCTTGCAAATTAGAACACACTTTTTCAGTGTGGGTGCTTAGACACTACAAGGATGAGAGCCTTTTTCAGGATCGACTAAGTAGGTAGCTGCCGTGACTTTAGGTAGGCATTGGCACTATCGACTAGATCGGAGAACGAGTCGATAGTGCGCCATGATGAGTGATTACAAGATCTCCTCGATAGGGATCTTGGCGTTACTGGCTACGATGGAGTAGCCGTCTTTTACACTGTCGAGGGCGGTGAGGGAAACCTTGCCTCCTGCTGTTTCTACGAGGAGCTGGCCGGCGGCGATATCCCAGAGGGAGATCCTGGATTCAACATAGGCGTCCATTCTTCCCGAGGCGATGTATGCCATGCCGAGGGCTGCACTTCCCATCATGCGCATCTTGCGAGCGCGCTTCGATGCTCGGTGGAATCGATCGAGTCCAGACTTCATCGTTTTTTCATCCTTACCGCATCCTACAAAGAGGATGGATTCTTCGATCTTGGTGCGCGGGCTAACAGAGATTTCAACTCCATTGAGCAGGGCTTTACCTCCTTTTTCAACTTCCCATAGCTCATCACTGCTGGGGTCGTAGATGACACCGACAATAATCTCGCCCTGATGGCGAAGTGCGATGGATACACAATAGTGGGGGATGCCGTAGAAGAAGTTTACTGTGCCGTCGATAGGGTCAACAATCCACTGGTAGTCACTGCTCTGGTCACCTGCGATTCCTTCCTCGCCGTAGATGGCGTGGTCTGGGAATTCATCTAGGATGATGCGGGTGATGAGGTCTTGGCTTTCCTTATCGAGTGCTAGCTTGATGTCATGGTGCTTGGCCTCGTCGACTTCCATGGCCTTGCCGAAGTTACCCTTGAGGAATGCTCCTGCTTGGGTGGCGGCTTGCTTGGCTGTTTTTAGGTAGCTCACGGTTATGCAGATGGCTGGTTTTGTGAGTATTCCTTGGCGAGTTCTTCCGTGCCTTTTTCCTTAGCTGCTTCTTCGGTGAAGCCGTTCTCTTCGGCATATTTACGGACGTCTGCTGTGATTTTCATCGAGCAGAATGTAGGTCCACACATGGAGCAGAAATGGGCAGTTTTGGCACCTTCTGCAGGGAGAGTTTCATCGTGGTAGTCGACTGCACGTGCAGGGTCGAGTCCGAGTGCGAACTGGTCGCGCCAGCGGAATTCAAAGCGGGCTTTGGAGATCGCATTGTCGCGCTCTTGTGCTGCGGGGTGGCCTTTGGCAAGGTCAGCTGCGTGAGCGGCGATCTTGTAGGTGATAACTCCTTCGCGGACGTCGTCACGGTTAGGCAGGCCGAGGTGCTCCTTAGGCGTGACGTAGCAGAGCATCGCACATCCATACCAGCCGATATTAGCAGCGCCAATACCTGAGGTGATGTGGTCATATCCGGGGGCAATGTCAGTGGTGAGTGGCCCTAGCGTGTAGAATGGGGCTTCGTGGCACCATTCGATCTGCTTCTGCATGTTTTCTTGGATGAGGTGGAGCGGGACGTGACCCGGGCCTTCATTCATGACTTGGCAGCTTTTTGCCCATGCACGGGTGGTGAGCTCACCTTGGATTTCTAGCTCAGCTAGCTGGGCGTAGTCATTAGCGTCAGCGATGGAGCCGGGGCGTAGGCCGTCACCGATGGAGAAGCTGACGTCGTATGCTGCGCAGATATCACAGATTTCATCCCAGTGTGTATAGAGGAAGTTTTCCTTCTGATGGGACAGACACCACTTCGCCATGATGGAGCCACCACGTGAGACGATACCTGTCATGCGGCGGGCTGTGTGAGGGACGAAGCGAAGTAGCACTCCAGCGTGGATGGTGAAGTAGTCGACTCCTTGCTCGGCTTGCTCGATGAGGGTGTCGCGGTAGAGCTCCCATGTGAGGTCTTCGATCTTTCCGTTTACCTTTTCAAGTGCCTGATAAATGGGGACGGTGCCGATAGGGACAGCTGAATTACGCAGGATCCATTCGCGGGTGGCGTGGATGTTCTTTCCTGTCGATAGGTCCATGACGGTGTCAGCTCCCCACTTGGTCGACCACTGCATTTTTTCTACTTCTTCGTCGATAGTGGATGCTACTGCGGAGTTGCCGATGTTAGCATTGATCTTTACGAGGAAGTTACGGCCAATGATCATTGGCTCGTTCTCGGGGTGGTTGACATTAAGAGGGATGATCGCACGGCCTCGTGCTACTTCTGAGCGGACGTATTCAGCGGTGATGAGATCGGGGATGACAGCTCCGAATGACTGACCCGGGTGCTGGTGATTCATGGCATTGCGCGAGACTTGCTTAAACGGGTCGATTTCAGATGGGCGCGGCATTTCGTAGCCATCTGGTGTGGAGCACATTTGCTTGACGAAGTCTGAGGCGTCCTCAGGGAGGTCTTGGAGATTAGGGTAGGTGTCGCAGATGGTTTTAAATACTTCTTTGCGCCCCATGTTCTCACGGATGGCGATGTATTCCATTTCTGGTGTGATAATGCCTTGGTCGGCATACCATTTCTGAGTCACTGGGTGGTCTGTCGCGCGGACTGGCTTTCGCTTGAGGCCGGGGTATTGCTTGAGCTTGTTTTTGGCATCCTTGTTTTCGTTATACTTCTCTGCGTGGACTTCTGAGAGGTAACCGTTGTCGATGGCCTTTTCCTGACGACCTTCGTATTCTTCGACGTCTCCACGGTCCATGATCCAGTCACGACGAACGGCGGGTAGACCTTCTCGGACGTTGCCCTTGAAGTCAGGGTCTCCCCATGGGCCGGAGCAGTCGTATACGCGGATAGGTGGGTTTTCCTCGACGCGACCATTGGCGTGCTCGGTGTCGGAGAGGCGGATCTCGCGCATGGGCACTTTAATAAACGGGTGGATTTCACCATCGATGTAAATACGAGTAGAGTTAGGGAAGATGGTAGGGTCTTTCTCCATAGCTTCGAGCTCTTCGGAGTTGTCGATGTCTTCGACGAAGTTACCGGTGTAGTCGCTGCGTTGCTTGGAGTTTTCTGGCGTGATGCCGTCGTCGTTTGGAGTGATCATGATTAGCTGTGAATGAGTGTTACGATGAGTAGGTGTTGTTTTTGAAAATAAAAAAGCCTGCCGACATGGGGATGCGGGCAGGCAGATCGAATGGGTATGAGTGGCTGATCTAGCTAGCTGATTTTACTCAGTTTACTATATATAACAGCGACTTTACATGTGGCTACTTTCCATATTGCTATGTTAGTGAGCTTCGAGCTCCCTGCGGCGGCATGACCCGTTGTCAGGTTCGGAGGGTTTACTTCATGTGGTGAAGATTCTCAGTCCGATGGTAGTAGGACTCCCCTGTCTTGTCGCTTAAAGATGAAGCTTGATAGCTTATTTTCAAGGATGAATTTCACAATGGGTGCTCTTACTCGCCCTCCCAGTTATTTATCTTTAAAATATAACCCGCTGTGGAGTCTTCGTCGTGGCATGCTAGGTAGAGGTAGTCAGGCTTGCCATCCTTCCAGAGGATGCTTGGTCGCTCGCTGCGAGCTAGCTCATGGCCGAAGTAGGTTTTATTGGTTCTGTATCCTACTTTAGGGATGCCCCAGTCCAGTCCGTCCTTGGATTGGTAGATGAGGCCTGGTCGGAAGCCGCCATCGGCTGCGTTGGTCTCAGGTTTTCCTTCAAGCATCGCTTTGACGTTTTGGCGGTCTTCTAGGATCATGTAATACATGCCCTTATACATAAATGCATAAGGGTCTTCGATGTCGACTCCCTGCTTGGCGTAGCTGAGGACGGGCTTTTCGGAGTGTCGCTCGTAAGGGCCTTCGATATTGTCACTCATAGAGAGGGCGATTTCTCTTTTCCCTAGCTTGCGTGAGCCGTTAAAGATTTTGTGATAAATGCGGTATTTGCCGTCAGGTGCGGCTACGAAGGTGGGGTTGGATGCGTGGTTGCCGTTTTGTTTCGTCGCTGTGATGATAGGGTTGTGTGGGCTTTCTTTCCACGGGCCAGTGAGTGATTTAGCCGTAGCTATGCCGACTTCTTGCTTTGATCCATTGGCGTCATTGTGTCGATTAAGAAGGAATACGAGCACGTAGGTGTCACCTACTTTTGAAATTTGAGGGTTGTGATAGCTGGCGTCGGGGCTGACGAAGACGTCACCAATAAGAGTGTATGGGCCTTCTGGCTGGTCTGCTACCCAGTGCACGATTTTACTGTTTTTAATCCATGAGCCTTTTTTATCGATGATGGAGTTGAAGAGGTGAACCTTGCCTTGGTCATCGTAGATAGGTGCCATGCCCCATGTCCAAGTGCCTTCTGGTGATGGTAGGATAAAGGAGCTGGGTGTGTGTGATTTGACGAAGTTGGAGTCTTCGATAGTCACTGCTACTTGGTTTGGGGTGGCAGTCTGCTCAGCTTGGGTGAGAGCGGTTGCTGTGGTGGCTGCTGCTATAGTGATAGTAGCCTTGAGTAGTTGTTTGAATATCATTTGGAAAAGAAACTTAGTGTTGAGCTAGTGTTACTGTTTCTAACAAGGGGTTGTTTCAAATGATAGGACTTTTTTGAGCTTTGCTTAGGTGGTAATCTGCGGGGGAGCATCTTCGATGCATGGCTTTGGGCATTTCTCTAGATTTGCGTTGACAATCGTTGGTTGCGTTCATAGCTTGCGCGCCCCTCTAAAAAGGGTGGATAGTAATCGCTATCCTGGGAAACAAGTGCTAAAGCCTCTTGTTTTGATGGTTTGATCTGCATTTCTCACATGTGAGAGCAGTAACAAAGCTTCATAGCATAAGGCTCAACGCTCATTACTTATTAATACACTATGAAAAAAACATTTTCAGCCAAAGCTCAAGAAGTTGAGCGCAAATGGTATGTGATCGACGCTGCCGATAAGGTAGTCGGTCAAGTCGCAAAGGAAGCTGCAATCTTACTGAGAGGTAAGCATAAGGTGATCTTTACTCCACACGTAGACACAGGTGACTACGTTGTTATCACAAATGCTGAAAAGGCTATCTTCAGTGGTAATAAGGAATCTGAGAAGATTTACACTCGTTACACTGGTTACGTCGGTAACCAAAAAGTGGAAACTCCTCGTAAAGTTCGTGAGAAGCGCCCTGAGCTCATTCTTGAGCGTGCTGTTCGCGGAATGATCCCTCACAATAAACTCGGTGATGCTATCTACAAGAAGCTCAAAGTTGTTGTTGGAGCAGAGCACAAGTTCGAAGCACAGCAGCCAGAAGTTCACGAAATCGCTTAATTAAACATCTTTAATTAGCATAACTTAATATATTTTACAAAAAACAAATCTCATGAGTGAAGAAACAACATATTGCGCAACAGGTCGCCGCAAGTCTTCCGTAGCCCGTGTCTGGCTTAAGGCTGGAACAGGCAGAATTACTATCAACAACCGTAGCTTCGAGGAGTTCGTTCCTACTGTAACTCTCCAGAACCTAGTTCTCGAGCCATTCCAAAAGGCTAAGCTCGTTAACAAATTCGATGTCAAAGTCGTTGTTAAAGGTGGAGGTAGTTCAGGTCAGGTTGGAGCAATCCGCCTTGGTATCGCCCGTTCTCTTGTGGAGCTCGACGAAGATCTTCGTCCTGATCTCAAGGAAGCAGGTCTTATGCGTCGTGACCCACGTCAGAAAGAGCGTAAGAAATACGGTCAGCCTGGTGCACGTAAGAAGTTCCAGTTCTCTAAGCGTTAATCAACCCATTTACAATACAGAGTCATGTCAAAACATTCATCTCTCAAGGTCGCTGGCGGTGCTGGCGGAAAGCGTTCTGTTCTCAAGCGCTTCGAGCGTATCAAGCTTCTTAAGGAGCGTGGTCAGTGGACTGAAGGTAAGAGCCCTATCGGCCTTCCTAAGACCAAGCCAGAAGGCTAATCTAGAGTTTATCTAGAAAATCATTTCAACCCGCCCAATGGTATTTTCCTTAGGGCGGGTTTTTTTGTCCATCAAGCTTTTCTCATCAAAGGCTTTCCTGCTCCGAGGTTTTTTTGCTACGATCACAGCCCGCGAGCGCTGACTACTTTTCTACCCAGCTAAAATGTAGCTGTTGAGAGTAAGTCATTTTTTACAATATATCCATACTATCCTGCCTACATCATATGTCTCAATCTTCTAAAACCAATGACGGAACCCGCCTTAATAAATACCTCGCTTCATGCGGTGTCGGGTCTCGCCGCGCATGTGATAAGATCATTCAGGGTGGAGATGTCTACGTTAACAGTAGCCGATGCGATAATCCAGCCACACAGGTCTTAGCCGATGATGTGGTGCGCGTAGGTCGCAAGACGGTAACACCTAAGACGACAGAGGTCTTTCTGTTTAACAAACCTCCGGGCTTGGTCTGCACCAAGAGTGATGAGCTGGGTCGAGAGACAATCTATCATATCCTGCCTCCCCACATGCAGCATTTGAAGAATGTAGGTCGTCTTGATAAGGAGTCAGAAGGACTGCTCGTGCTCACTAATGATGGTGACTTGGCTCTTAAGCTAACCCACCCAAGCCTCAAGGTAGAGAAGGAGTATATTGTTACTCTAAATCAGGCTTTCCCCAATGAAGTTATTGAGCGCCTGGTAAGAGGGGTGCAGACACCAGAGGGTCGTGCTCGGGCAAAGGCGATTAAGCGGATGTCACCTCGTCGTGTTCGTGTGATTTTGGAAACAGGCCTTAAAAGACAAATTCGCTACATGTTTGATGCCTGTAACCTTAAGGTGACTAAGCTTGTGCGCACGCGTATTGGTATGCTCGAAGGTGAAGGTCTGGCTCTGGGTCACTGGCGTGAACTAGGCGCAGATGATATCAAGCAGCTACAGGCCAATCCGAAAGTGCGACAGGTAGCGAAGGGAGCGGGAGATTCTGACAGACCTGCTTCAGCTAATCGCGCTGCAAAGAGATCGTCTCGCAGTATTGGTGGTAGGCCGAGCAAGTATGAGCCTAAGAATCCACGTGGACGTCAGCCCTCAAGTAAGACCTCTCAAAATAATCGGTATAAAAAACGAAAGTAGATTGTGCTCTGGGTTTTAGCTTGGTAGGCTGATGAAAGCTTTTTTTTAAATGAAAAGAAGCAAATATCTGCAAGCCTGCAATCTGTAACCGAACACCTATGAGTAAAGCTATTGAAAGTCATCAAGTCGAAGAACGTGAGTTTAAACCCTCTAAAGAGTTCTCTAAGAAAGCTCGGGTATCGAGTATGGCGCAATACAAGAGGCTTTATAAAGAGTCTATAGAGAAGCCTCATCTATTCTGGGCGCGTGAGGCTAAGGAGCTGCACTGGGATAAGAAATGGAGTAAAGTGCTCGACTGGAAGGCACCCTATGCGAAGTGGTTTGTCGGTGGTAAAACCAATATGGCAGTCAACTGCGTGGATCGCCATGTCGATGAAGGTCGCGGTAATAAAGCGGCTCTTATCTGGGAGGGTGAGCCGGGTGATAAACGAACACTTACCTACAGACAGCTTCAGCGTGAAGTTTGTCGTTTTGCCAATGTGCTGGAGTCTAATGGCGTGAAGTCAAAAGACCGCGTGCTTATCTACATGCCCATGGTTACTGAGGCGACCATCGCGATGCTCGCGTGTGCGCGTATTGGTGCGGTGCACTCGGTGATTTTTGGTGGGTTTTCTGCTGATGCGATCAAGGATAGGCTCGAAGACTCGAAGGCAACGTGCGTGGTCACTTGCGATGGCGGCTGGCGACGTGGTGGAGTGGTTCATTTGAAGGTGAATGTCGACGAGGCGCTCAAGAAAGATACGCATGTCAAAAAGGTCATCGTCCTTAAGCGCACAGAAAATAAGGTAAAAATGAAATCAGGCAGAGACGTCTGGTGGCATGATGAGGCGGCCAAGGTTCCCGCCACTCATAAGGCTAAGTTTTTCGACAGCGAGCACCCGCTCTTTATTCTCTATACCTCTGGCTCCACAGGAAAGCCGAAGGGTATTCTCCATACGACAGGGGGGTATATGACTAATGCCTACACGACGTGTAAGTATATTTTTGATATGCGCGATGACGATGTCTACTGGTGCACAGCTGATGTGGGCTGGATCACAGGACATTCCTACATCACTTACGGGCCGATGCTCAATGGCGTTACCCAAGTCATGTATGAAGGCGCGCCTAACTTCCCTGATTTTTCGCGCTTTTGGCAAATCGTTGAGGAGTATGGGGTGAGTATTTTCTATACCGCGCCTACAGCTATCCGTGCCTTTATTAAGGCCGGTGACGAGCTTGTTGATAAACACGACCTCTCATCACTTCGTCTCTTAGGAACAGTAGGTGAGCCTATCAATCCTGAGGCGTGGATGTGGTATCATGAGAAAATTGGCGGTAAACGCTGCCCGATTGTCGATACATGGTGGCAGACGGAGACCGGCGCGATCATGCTTTCTCCTCTACCTGGCTGCACCCCGACCAAGCCGGGAACGGCAACGCGTCCTTTCTTCGGAGTCGACGCTGCCATTTTGGATGAAGATGGTAAAGAGTGTAAGGCAAATGAAGGCGGTCGCTTAGTTATCAGGAAGCCATGGCCCGGTATGCTACGCACGATTTATGGCGATAAGAAACGCTACAGAGATACCTACTGGAGTGACTATGATGGATATTATACTGCAGGTGATGGTGCTCGTAGGGATAAGCAGGGGAACTTCTGGATCGTAGGTCGACTTGATGATGTGCTCAATGTTTCAGGGCATCGACTAGGCACGGCTGAGATCGAGAGTGCGCTTGTTTCTCATGATCTGGTAGCTGAGGCTGCAGTAGTGGGGCGCCCTCACGAGGTGAAGGGGCAGGCTGTGGTAGCCTTTGTCACTCTTAAGCTAGATGAAGACGGCTCAGAGGAGCTGTCGGCAGAGCTCAGAGACCATGTGGGGAAAATCATAGGGGCTATTGCTAAGCCTGATAAAATCTATATCACTTCTGCCTTGCCGAAGACACGATCTGGGAAAATCGTTAGGCGTTTGCTCAAAGAGCTCGTCACTACAGGTAAGCCGACAGGTAACATGACAACACTCGAAGATATGTCGGTGTTAAAGGTTATCGGGAAACTGGTCTCCAAGTGATGACGGCCTAACAGTAGATGTGAATTGAGCCTCCTATATAATCGCTAAGTTCTCAGCTATTTGCGGCTTTAGTCGTAAGAATAGGCATCTTACCGTTACTGGTAGTGAGTTTCATGCAAATCGTGATGTTCCCCAGATTATTTCAGACCTCGGGTTCATCGGGTGAAGCTCCTGAGAACCTCTATATCGCGCCATCACGAAATCGCCAGTATGGGCTCGTGACTGTAGTCTTATACAGAGATGCTGATAAGTTAGCCGCTCCAGCGACTACCACCAGAGGATAGCGCAGACGAGCACTGCCACTCCGTAGCCGAGTCCTGCAAGGCTAGCGGCTTTATACCTGATGGCTGACTGGTCTAGCCATGTGATGGCGTCGCGTAGAACAAATGGCATGCTCACCATGAAAAATCCTGCGATGATGATCCCGTAGGCAAAGATTGGAATGAGCAGGCGGGTGATAGTCGGCTCTTGGTAGGCGGAATAAAGCAGAGGGGCAGCAGCCATAAGGGCAAGTGTGCCGAGGGCTCTTACGGAGATGAACTCCTTGACGTGCATGATCATACCAACTGCAGCGACAGGCACGGCAATACGCATGATTTTCTTCGCATTATTAAACTCACCTAAGTCGAACTGTAGCTTGCTAAGTATGCCAAGCCCATCTGGAGCAATCAGCAGCCAGAACCACGCCATGGCAATACCCATGAGCCATGAGCCAAGTGCGTTATTACGAGGGAGCTTTCTAAGGAAGCTCATGCTTGCATCAGGCTTGGCGAGCATCCAGAGGTGGAGGCATATTAGCCACGCTGCTAGGACGTAACCAACGGTATCTAAGTCGAGATTCTCGTAAGGGTGCATTGCGGTGGATGTTATGTGGAAATGAAGTGGTGAAAAGGCTTATTTTATAGCGGCTGTTCCGTAGAGGGAGAAGCCAGTAGCATCTTCAATGTCGACATCAAATACCTGACCCGTCATGCGCTCGGCATCGCCGTCGAAGATGACGATCTTATTCTGGCTAGTGCGTCCCATCAGCTTTTCGCTATTGGTCTTCGAGAGCCCTGTGCAGAGAACTTGCTGGCGTGTGCCAACGAGCTTTGCGTTTTTAGCAACAGCTAGCTCATCAATGATTTTGAGCAGGATTTGGTTACGCTCCTCTTTCACACTTTCTGGTAACTGGTCTTCCATTTCAGCAGCAGGAGTATTCTTGCGCTTTGAGTAGCGGAAAATAAAGGCGTTATCGAAGTCGAGTCTTCTGACCGTTCGCACCGTATCCTGAAAGTCCTCTTCAGTCTCCCCTGGGAAGCCAACGATGATGTCGGTGGTGATAGCTAGGTCAGGGCGGGCAGCCTTCATGTTTTCGCAGATTTCGATGAACTTCGCATTCTTGTAGGGGCGGCGCATCTTCTTTAGGATAGCGTCACTGCCACTCTGCATCGGAAAGTGAATGTGGCTACAGAGCTTAGGCAGGTAGCTAAAGGTATTAACCAAGTCAGATCGGAATCCGATCGGGTGAGGGGAGACGAAGCGAATACGCTCTAAGCCCTCGATTTCATGAACCGCTTCTAGTAGCTGGACGAAGGGTGATTTGCCGTCGACCTTGGGGAACTCAGTGCGGCCGTATAGATTGACAATCTGTCCTAGTAAATTGACTTCCTTAACCCCCTTGGCGACGAGTTCTTTACACTCAGCGATGATGTCATCGATGGGGCGTCCGCGCTCAGCACCTCGCGTATCGGGAACAATACAGAATGAGCAGCGCATATTGCAGCCCTGCATGATAGAGACAAAGGCGGAGACTTGATTATCCTTAGCGATGTGATCGCGGATGGTGTTCTGGCTGTCCTTCTCCTCGGCAATATCGCAGACGCTCTGGCCAGCGAGTGAGAATGCGGGCTCATCCATACGTTTCTCCAAGCGCTTGGTAAGGATATCGTCGACGTATTGAAAGGCGCGGTGGTATTTCTGGGTTCCTACTACCACGTCAAGGTGGGGGACATTTTTAAACAGTTCCTTACCACGGCTCTGAGCCATGCAGCCCATGTATCCGTAGACAATGTGAGGCTTTTTGTCGCGGTATTTACCCATGATGCCCATTTTCCCAAGTGCTTTCTGCTCAGCTTGGTCGCGAACACTACAGGTATTCACGAGGATCGCATCTGCATCTCGTTCATCTGCGGTGACGGTATAACCTCCTTCTACAAACATCCGAGCAACCTGCTCAGAATCACGTTCGTTCATCTGTCATCCGTATGTCTTGATAAATACCTTAGGCATGGGTGAAGAGGTGTAAAAGGAAGGGCACAAGAATCAAGACTATATCACTTGAAGGTTGATTTGAGTGATTAGGTCGACTTGATGTAAAGCATGTCTACGTGAGAGATGGAGCGGGTAGGACTAAAAACAAATGAAATCTAGAAAAGGCGAAAGAGCGGTCTATTTACAGCGTGCCTTTTTCAGGAGTGCGGAGTTACTCAAAAAGAAGCTAGAGAATCTAGAAGCTCAGCAAGGAGAGATCCGCTACTGGCTGGTCGTTATTTTAGGCTCAGCTTCAGCTCTCATTGATGGGCTGTTATCGGTTTTAGAATTCAGGCAGAGTATGTATGTGTCGGCATTGCTCAAAAGCTTTGGAGTATCCAGTTGGTTACTAGGGCTTCGCTCAGTCATTGAGAACCTCATTATTGTAAATGTGGTATGTTTCTTCATCGTCACTCTTCTAATGAAAAACCACGATGTGATCTTCGCATTTTTAAAAGTAAAAGCCTCTGCTAATGTCGAAGACCTTTACCTAGGTGATGAGACCCTTTAGATCTTATTGGCTGCTAACGTAGGTGTTATTCTCAGTGCTATACCTGTCTTCTGGGCACTGAGAAAGCAGGTGGGAAACATATTAGAGTAGTAGCCATGAGATGAAATGATCGCTAAATTATTTACAGTTACTCTCGAATTATTGGTCACGCCTTTGCTGGTGTTATCAGCCATTGTGCTGCTGGGTGTCTATACCGTTTCCCAGCCCACTGTGTTCGCTTTTATCTATGAGCAGATCAGTGTCCATGAAGGAGGCGCGCAGCGCGATGGTGTCCTGATTGCCAAGGCGATGAGAGGGTCAGAGAGCTTCGAGCTCGTTAATAAACGCCTAGAAGCTGGCCGTATGGGGCCGCGAGAAATATACCACTTCGATGATGTGCGAAATAAACTAAGAGCCTCAAGTTTGCTAATGCTGGGCTTCTTTTTGTGCGTTTTGATCAGCTCAATGGCGGCGCGCATTCGTTGGACTAGAGTCATTGTCTCATCGATCACATGGTATCTAACACTTGCTGTAGCATCGGTGGTTTGGGTGAGTATTAGCTTCCGCTCATTTTTCAGAACATTGCACTGGTGGATTTTCCAAGATAATACATGGATGCTGCCTAAAGGTTGCTATAGTCTGCAGCTCTACCCCTACCTTGTCTGGCAAGTATTAGGAGCGGTGGTTTTAAGCGGAACATTGCTCATTCTCATTGCACTTTTGATCTATAACTCAATCTTGAGGCGAAGGCTTAAAAGTAGATCTCGTGAAGAGCTTGAGAGTTATTAGATTGTCGGCTCTAAAAAAACGGTGGGGGGTAGGTTGGGGTTGGATGCTTCTTCTAACTAAATAGAAGATAGCCTCTGGATTATCAGCTGAGGTATTCTTCACAAAGGCAAACAAGAATATCTGCTTGAAAATAGAGAAAAAACAGTTGCAATTAGGTAGTCATTAAGTTAGCTCTCTGCTCCGCGAATGACTAGTCTGGTAGCGACTGAAGCTTTTTAGTCCACATTCTAGTGTTCTCCCTACTAATTCATTAGTAACTTATCTAAGCATTTTCACATAAAACTTTCAGCTATGAACATCATCGACAAAATCGAAAAAGAGCAAATCAAAGACGTCGCAGACTTTAACGTCGGTGACAGCCTTAAGGTTCACACTCGCGTTGTCGAAGG
>JALZUH010000195.1 GCA_023301645.1 Akkermansiaceae bacterium | reverse complement strand
TAGTGAAAGAAGGGGCTTGCGCATAAGTCGTATGAAAACAGTAGCTAGATCAGTAACTGGCTGAACTGAGCTCATCGGAGAACCGATCTTATCAATCCTACCAATACTGCCCAAAAGCCGCGGCACCCTACACCCAAGTGTGCATTCTCTCAAGTCGATTTGAAAGAATGTGAGGAAGCGGGTCGGGAGTGAGGTGGCCGATTTTTCAAAACATTGCGTCCTAGCGTTTTTGAATGGCGTGAAAGCCCCCTATTCAACCGTTACGCTTTTGGCGAGGTTTCTTGGCTGGTCGATAGCGCATCCTCTGATCTTGGCTACGTGGTAGGCGAAGAGCTGGAGGGCTACGGTGGCTGGGATGACTGAGGTGTAGTGCGGGCAGTCTGGGATCTCGATGACGTGATCACAGGCTGAGCGGGCTTCTTCGTCGCCTTCGGTGATGACACCTAGGATGGGAGCACTGCGTGCTTTGCATTCGGCGGCATTACTGAGGGATTTGTCCTGTCCGGGGCCTTTATTGAGCATGGCGATGACGGGCATGCTGGCTTCGAGTAGGGCGATGGGGCCGTGCTTGAGCTCTGCTGAGTGGTAGGCTTCGGCGTGGATGTAGGAGATTTCCTTGAGCTTGAGGGCTCCTTCGAGGGCGACTGGATACATGTATCCTCTGCCGATGTAGAAGCAGTTATCATAGGATGCGTAGTGCTTGGCGACTTCTTCGATCTGGTCATTGGTCTTGAGCACGAGCTCGACGAGCTCGGGGATGCGCTCGATCTCTCTGGAGATGATGGTGCCTTGTTCGCGTGAGAGGCGATTAGCACGAGCAAGCTTGAGCGCTACCATGAGGAGGACTGATACTTGGCTGGTGAATGCCTTGGTCGATGCGACTGAGATTTCTGGACCTGCGTGGAGGTAAATGCCTCGGCCTGTTTCGCGGGCGATGGTGGAGCCTACGACATTAACAAGGGCGGCGACGAGGGAGCCTTTTTCGACGGCTTCTCGGACGGCGGCGAGGGTGTCTGCTGTTTCTCCAGATTGGCTAATGGCGAGAACCATGTCACCTCTGCCTACGATGGGGTTTCGGTAGCGGAATTCTGCGGCTTGTTCGACTTCTGCGGGGATGCCTGCGAAGTCTTCGACGGCGTATTCTCCGATGAGTCCTGCATTCATGGAGGTGCCACAGCCTACGATGAGTAGTCTCTGGATGTCGACGAGTTCGCGTGGGCTGAGATTAAGACCTGAGAGGAGTGCTGTGCCGCGATGGGTGTCGAGCCTGCCTCGCATGGTGTTTTTAATGGCTTCTGGCTGCTCGTAGATTTCTTTGAGCATGTAGTGGTCGTAGCCTCCTTTTTCGGCGGCGTCTGTGGACCAGTCGATTTCGGTTTGCTTTCTGGTGACGGCTCCTAGGCCGAGGCTGTGGATGTCGACTTGGCTGCCTTCGATGCGGGCGATGTCATTATCGTCTAGGTAGATGGCTTGGCGGGTGTAGGTGATGATGGCGGCGGCATCTGAGGCGACGATGGTTTCGTCTTCGCCGAGTCCGATGACGATGGGTGAGCCACTTCGCGCTACGACGAGCACGCCTGGCTCGTCGGCGGCCATGCAGGTGACTCCGTAGGTGCCTACGACTTCTGTGAGTGACTTGGTGACGGCTTCGAGGAGGTCGCCTTCGTAGTGCGCCTCGATGAGGTGGGCGAGGACTTCGGTGTCAGTCTGGGATTTGAATACATTGCCTTCAGCTTTGAAGCGCTCACGCAGGGCGTTGTGGTTTTCGATAATACCATTGTGAACGATGACTATTTTCCCGAGTGGGCCTTGGTGTGGGTGTGCATTATCGGTGGTGGGTGGGCCGTGCGTCGCCCAGCGGGTGTGGGCAATACCGCAGTGGGCATTGGATAGCTGCTCGTGCTGTGGGTCTGTGGTGACGAGCTCGGCTAGTCCTGCGACTTTACCGCTTTGCTTTTTAATCAGCATGCCATTGTCAGTGGCTAGGGCGACTCCAGCTGAGTCGTAGCCACGGTATTCGAGTTTCTTGAGTCCGCTAATGAGCACGGGCATTGCGGCGCGCTTGCCTGAGTATCCGATGATTCCACACATAATAGTTCGTTTTTAAAAAGGGTTGTAGGGTTTGGGGTAAAAAAGTTGGGGTAGATGATGGCTGAGTTAGCTGATGTCTTCTTCTACGGTGCCGTTGGGCAGTGTTGAGGTGTTTGGTCCGAGCTTACGTCCCGGGTAGATGGCGGTGAGGATGCCTGTATGGACTCCGTCGCCGATGATGCAGCCGAATTTCCTGCGGCCTGTGTCGGTGAGCTCGCCGCCGACCATGGAGCGGTGATTGCTACCGTCGTGACGGAGGTTCGAGGTGATGGTTCCTGCGCCGAAGTTGGCATTACTGCCGATGACTGAGTCGCCTACGTAGCTGAGGTGGCCTACTGAGCTGCCGTGTCCGATGATGGAGTTTTTGATTTCTACAGACTGGCCGATGTGGCAGCCGTCTCCGATGGTTGTGCTGCCGCGAAGGTAGCAGTTCGGGCCGACTTTGCAGTTTTTGCCGATGATGACATTACCTTCGATGACTACGCCGGGGAGGATTCTCGATCCTTCTCCTAGCTCTACGAAGCCGTCGATGTGGGCGGCTGGGCTGACTTCACCGATGAAGTTATTGGTAGAAAGTGCAGATACGATCTGCTCGTTGATCTGGATGAATTCCCACGGGAAGCGAATGAGGAAGGAGTGCTCTGAGGCGGTGACTTCTGTGGCTTCGCTGGGGGCGGAGTCCTGAGTGGAGTCTGTGCCTGTCCATGCGAGGGTGGCTCCGAGGGTGGACTTGAGGATGGCTGGGCTGGGGCTAGCTACTAGCCGCTGCCAGTCTTCTTGGGTGATCCATGCGTTTTCGAGCTGATGGGCGTCACTGCTTGCTGGGGCATTGGCTTGCTGCCAGTCGATGAGCTTTTTACCTGCGATGAGCTGCTCTCCTACGGCTGTGTCTTGGGCAAGTGGCCAGAGTGAGTTGCTTTCTTTGGAGCTGTCTTGGCAGTGGAGGTTCATGGGCTCTCGGGTAAGGGGGCTTGAAGTGGGTGTGTTTGTTGCTTTGCTGCTGGGAACCTTAGCTGGCTGAGGTGCCGATGGTGGCGGCAATGGCGGCGACGATCAAGTCTGCTTGTGACTGGGCGAGTGCGGCGTCGGAGCACTCGGTGAGGACGCGGATCTTACGCTCTGTGCCTGAGTAGCGGACGAGAACTCGGCCAGTGTATTCTGACTGGTCGAAGGTGGCTTCGGCAGTGGCAATGGCAGCTGCGAGCTCTGGAACGGTGTCGATGGGTGGCTTCTCTGAGACGGCGAGTGCGAGGAGGACCTGTGGGTAGATCTCCATGCAGTTAGCGAGCTGGGAGAGGGGCTGGGACTTTTCTCCCATGAGGGAGAGGACCATGAGGGCACTCATGATACCGTCCCCGGTGGTGGCGTGGTCAGCGTAGATGATGTGGCCTGAGTTTTCCCCTCCGAGATTGTAGCCTTTTTCGCGCATGCGCTCGAGCACGAGGCGATCTCCTACGCCTGTGGTCTCTAGTGCGATGCCGTCGGCGGCGAGGGAGTCACGCATGCCGAGGTTACTCATGATGGTGGCAACGAGGGTGTTGTGCTTGAGCTTGCCTTGGGTTTTGAGGGCCTTCGCACAGAGGCAGAGCATGCTGTCGCCGTCGATGACTTGTCCTGCTTCGTCACAGAAGATGACTCGGTCGGCGTCACCGTCGAAGCAGATGCCGATGTGGGCACCGTGCTCGATGACGGCCTTTGCGGCGTGCTCTGGGTGGAGTGCGCCGCAGTTTTGGTTAATATTTTTCCCGTCAGGGGAGGTGGCTAGTGAGATGACTTCTGCTCCTAGCTGCTTGAAAATGGTGGGGCCTACTTCGTGGGCGGCTCCATTGGCGCAGTCGAGGACGATTTTGAGTCCAGATAGGGCATTGGCACTGACTGCGTTCTGGGCGAATTCACTGTAGCGCTGGAGGGTGTCTGGCAGGGTGCTTGATGAGCCTAGCTCTGCGGTGGGGTCATCGAGTTTTTCTGCGAGGATGATGGCTTCGACGGCGAGTTCTTGCTCGTCGCTGAGCTTGTAGCCGTCTGCGCCGAATATTTTAATCCCATTGTCTTGGTAGGGATTATGTGAGGCGGTGAGCATGATGCCAGCATCACAGCCGAGTGACTGGGTGAGGTGGGCAATAGCTGGGGTGGGGGCTACTCCTGCGAGGATGACTTCTGAGCCTTCAGAGATGAGGCCACTGGTGATGGCTGCTTCGAGCATGTCGCCAGAGAGTCGGGTGTCGCGGCCGATGAGGACCTTGTGTTTTTCTGAGGAGGTGGCTGGTAGTATGCGGGCTACTGCGCGCCCGAGGCTGAGTGCGACTTCGGGGGTGATGGGCCATTGATTGGCTGTGCCTCTGATGCCGTCGGTTCCGAATAATTGGCTGCTCATAGAAAGTGACTTGATAGGTGG
This sequence comes from Akkermansiaceae bacterium, assembly GCA_023301645.1. GTDB lineage: Bacteria > Verrucomicrobiota > Verrucomicrobiia > Verrucomicrobiales > Akkermansiaceae > Oceaniferula. The sequence continues at coordinate 5,627 of JALZUH010000195.1, read as the reverse complement.
GTGAAAGTGACTGTTTTAGCTAGGCTTGTAAACATTTGAATCCATTTGAAATAAACTAATAGGGAGGTTTATTTCAAATGGGGTGGATTAGAGGATACGGGCTGAGATCGCAGAGGAGGGGCTTTACTGCGCTGCTGTGCGGAAGTGTTCGGCGGCTAGGCTGGCACTGGTGGTATCGTCTGGTTTGGTGCTTTCGATATTTGGGGCAGTTTCTGTGATTTCTTCTTCGGGTGAGGTGCTGGTGTGCATCTGGCGAGCGAGGGTCTCGATTTCTTGGGTCTCGGCTAGCTCTTTGGTCTCCGGGGATGCTCCTAGGGTTTCGAATTTGCGTGCTCCAGTGAGGACGCGGTTTTGGAGTGAGCCTACGGTTTTATTGTAGTCTGCGACGGTGCTATTGAGGCTACGGCCGAGTTTCTGAACGTGCTCGGTGAAGGCGGTGAGGCGGGTGTAGAGCTCGCGGCCAGTGCTGGATATTTCGCGTGCATTTTCTGTGAGGGTTTCTTGTCTCCAGCCGAAGGAGACTGCGCGTAGCAGGGCGATGAGGGTGGTCGGGGTGGCGAGGATAACTCCTTGGGCGACGCCTTTTTCGATCAGGCTAGAGTCTTCTGTAAGTGCAGCTGAGAAGAAGGCTTCACTGGGGAGGAAGAGGACGACGAATTCAGGGGTGGTTTCGAATTGGTCTTGGTAGTTCTTGCTGCCAAGCTGCTGAATGTGAGTGCGGACTTGTGCTGCGTGGCGGGTGAGGGAGGTGGCTCGCTCGCTGTCGCTGTCAGTTTCGATGGCTTCGAGGTAGGCGTCCATGGGCGCCTTTGAGTCGACGATGACCTGCTGGCCACCTGGTAGCTGGACGATGAGGTCAGGGCGGAGCCGCTTGCCTTCGTCTGTGGTCGTGGTGGTCTGAGTGGTGAAGTCGCAGTGCTCTTGCATGCCTGCCATTTCGACTACGCGACGTAGCTGCATCTCGCCCCATTGGCCCCGACCTATGGGCTGTCGCAGGGCTTTGACGAGTTTTTGTGTCTCACGCTGGAGGCCTTGGTTGGCTTCGGTGATGTGGAGGATTTGCTGCTTGAGGCTTTGGTTTTCGCCAATGCGGTTTTTCTCACTGTCACTGATTTGTTGCTGAACTTTTTCGAGTGTTTGGGCGATGGGGAGAACCATTTCTGCGACAGCGGACTTGCGCTTGTCTAGCTCGTGGGAGGCTTCTAGTTGTTGTGTTTTTAGGCTGTTTTGGGCGAGGCTGAGGAATTGATCTTGTGTGGATTTGAGGGTTTCTGCTGAGAGGGCTTTGAAGGTGTTACTCAGGCGGCGTTCGGATAGGAGGAAGATGCGCTCTTTCTCAGCTTCAGTTTTGATTTCTTGCTCTAGGGTGGTTTCTAGTTGGATTTGTCGCTCTCTGAGGGACTGCTCGGAGACGATGAGCTGCTGGTTTTGCTGCTGTAGTTTGGCTAGGTTTTCAGCGGCTTCTTGCGTGCGTAGCTGTTCTGCGTGAGAGTTTTTCGCAGCGGCTTTGGTGTGTGCTGTGAGCTTGGCTGAGAGGAGAAGCCATGTGAATAGCGCGCCTACAAGTGTGCCAAGGGCTGCGAAGGTGATAGGGATGTATTCAGGTGAGATCATATTATGACATAGAGTTTTACTTGCAGAGACCAGCAGCTAAGCCATAATAACTGAAATCATCTGCGTCGAGGTAATAAATAATCTCTTCGTTTATCGATGACAACTTATACCCATAAAAAATAATGCCACACGAATTACCAGACCTTGGATACGCATACGACGCTCTTGAACCTCACATCGATGCTCGCACGATGGAGATCCACCACAGCAAGCACCACAATGCTTATGTAGCTGGACTCAATGGAGCACTTGAAGGTAACAACGATCTTCAGGGTATCTCTGTAGACGTTCTTATCCAGAATCTTGATAAAGTTCCTGAAGCGATTCAGACACCTGTCCGTAACCACGGTGGCGGTCACTTCAACCACAGCCTTTTCTGGAAGACGATCGCTCCTGGTGGTGCATCTGCTCCTAGTGGTGAGCTTGCAGAGGCGATTGACGCTTCATTTGGCTCACTTGATGGCATGAAGGAGGCATTTGCTAAGGCCGCTGCTACTCGCTTCGGTTCAGGTTGGGCTTGGCTTGGCTTGAAAGATGACGGTTCACTTTGTGTTTGCTCTACAGCAAACCAAGACAACCCTCTCATGGGTGGAACCATCGGTGTTTGCCCATGTAAGCCACTCGTTGGCTTAGACGTATGGGAGCACGCTTATTACCTTAACTACCAAAACCGTCGCCCTGATTACATCGCGGCGTTTTGGAGTGTCGTCAACTGGGACGTAGTCGCTGCAAATCTCGCTGACGCTAAGTGCTGCGGTGGCGGTTGTGGCTGCAGCTAGTCGCCATTGATCTAATTATCAAAAAGCGCAACCTGTTGATCAACGGGTTGCGCTTTTTTTATGAAGATTTTCGCTATTGAGATAGATTAAATATCTGAGGCTCAAAGATGGTTTATTGAGCCGGGGACTCTTCTTTGAGATCAGTGACGGGAGCTGGGGCTTGGTCAGAGAGGGTGGCGAGATTAGCTGCGCTTCCGGCTACGTTAAGTAGTCCTACAGGGATGCCAAGTAGTCCTGTAGCGAGTCCGCATGAGGATAGTGAGAGGAAACTAAGGGCGGTAATGGTAAGCAGTGTTGTTTTCATAGGGTTCTAAATTTAGATAAAGATTGAGAGGCTGAGGCAAGGGGTATTCTATAAATGCGACTCTAAAGGTCAATCAGTGAATATGAGGGGGGCGAAGGCCTCCAGCTAGGGGTGAATGAGCTTTGAAGAGCTTAAGCCTGGTTTGAAAAAGAGTCGGCTGATGCTAAGAGGATGAGAAGTGTTTCATGGACTGGCATAGGGTTGCTAGTCGAGCTCAGCTATGTGCCTGTGGCAATCGAGCAAAAGGTAGAGTAAATCCTACTATGACTAGTGCTTGTGGGCGGCGTCATCTTCCCATGGTGTCTGGGCGACTTCTGATGAGTCTGGATTTTCGATGTCTATCTGAGCGCCTTTTTTGCGCGCTAGGGAGCGTCTTAGCTTGCGGTAGTCTTCATGCATGAGGGCATTGATGTAGTCGAAGCAGATGGCGGCGGAGGCGATGAGGGGGAGTTTGACAAAGAGGTGGTAGAGCGAGTCTCCAAGCTGGCTTTTGATGATGGCAGAGATCCCTAGGTAGAGATCCCAGCAGCTCATGATGATGGCGACGAGTGTGCCGACGGTGAGTATGAACTGGCGCATTATGCTTGAGAGTTGCTATTCGGTGGGCGCTGAACAGAGCTCCTTTGGTCTCAATATTTCAATAGGAGTGCGCTGAATGGAGGCATTACCACTGTATGGCGGCTGCAGCCCATGTGAGTCCTGCACCAAATACGACGAGGATGATATTATCACCACGCTCAAAGCGTCCTGATCGGTGGGCTTCGTCGAGGGCGATAGCCACTGCTGCGGCTGAGGTGTTGCCGTATTTGTCGAGGTTGACGAATACTTTCTCATTAGGCACGGCGAGTCGATCGGAGATGGCGTCGATGATGCGGAGATTTGCTTGATGGGGGACGACGAGCTTGATGTCGTCTGCGCTGAGGCCAGCTTTCTGCACGACTGCGTCGGCGGCTGTGCGCATGGCATTAACGGCGAGCTTGAATACTTCGCGTCCTTGCATGCTGAGTGCGTGGAGGTTCTGGTCGAGGTTTTCTGCGGTAATAGGGCAGGCTGATCCTCCTCCTTTGATGTCGAGAATGCTGGTGTGGCGACCGTCGGTTCCCATTTCCATGGCGAGGATGCTGCCTTCGCCTTCGGCTGAGGGGCGTAGAATAGCGGCTCCTGCTCCGTCTCCGAAGAGAACGCATGTATTGCGGTCATCCCAGTTAGTGGCGGCGGAGAGCTTCTCGGCACCGATGATGAGCACGTTTTGGTAGGCCCCGTCTGAGATCATGCGGCTGGCAATCTGCATCGCGTAGAGGAAGCTTGAGCAGGCGGCTGAGATGTCAAAGGCGACGGCATCCGTGGCTCCTAATTTCTCCTGAACGTAACAGGCTGTGGCAGGTGTCGGGGTGTCAGGGGTGATGGTTCCTACGATGATGAGGTCGAGGTCTTGGGCTGTGATGCCAGCTTGCTCCATGGCTTTTTCTGCTGCCTTGGTAGCCATGTCGGAGGTGAATTCACCGTCAGCGGCAATTCTGCGCTCTTTGATGCCTGTGCGAGAGGTGATCCACTCGTCGCTGGTATCGACCATTGTTGATAGTTCTTCATTGGTCAGGATTTTCTCAGGGACGTAGCTTCCTGTGCCAGCGATGGTGACAGGAAAGGCAGATGTGGATTTGCTCATGAATGCAGAGGAAGAGTGATTAACTGGTAGGGGAATCTAGAGTAGATTTCGGGTATGAACAGTAGAAATAAAGGCGATGATGAAAAAAGTGAGATCTTCGCCTCGTGGTATTCGAGGGCGAGGGATGAGTGCCTACGGGTTACTCCTCGGTTGTGCTTTGGGCATTGATGGCTGCGAGAGCCTCTTCAATGTGTGGGTTGACCTTGGCGGTGACGGTTTCCTTAGCGACGCGCAGAGCATTTTCTATGGCGAGGGTTGATGAGCCGCCGTGGGCAATGATGCAAACACCGTTGACTCCGAGTAGGGGGGATCCACCTACGTATTCGTAGCTGCTTTTCTTTTTAACGGCCTTGAATACACCTTTGGAGGCTGCGGCTCCGAGTAGGCGGAGAGGGTTACGCTTGAATTCGAGTTTCATCCATTTCGACATGGCTTTGGCGGTGGCTTCACAGCTTTTGAGGATGATGTTGCCGGTAAATCCGTCGCAGAGAACGACATTGATCGGGCTTTCAAAGAGGTCGTGACCTTCGACGTTACCAACGAAGTCGAATGGGGCTTTGCCGGACTTCTCGAGCTCCTTGAGCATGCTGAAGGTTTCCTTGGTGAAGGCGGTTCCTTTCTCGTCTTCTTCACCATTGGACATGAGGCCGATTTTTGGTTTGGCCACGCCTAGCACGTTTTGAGCGTAGACGGCACCCATGACGGCATAGGTGATGAGGTGCTCTGGCTTGGCTTCTGGGTTGGCTCCTGCGTCGAGGATTTGGCAAATGCCGTATTCATTTGGGAGTGCGGAGGATATTCCTGCGCGCTCTACGCCTTTGAGTGTGCGCAGCTTCACGGTCGCTGCTGCTACGGCGGCTCCTGTATTGCCCGCACTAACGACAGCATCGGCTTCTCCAGATTTGACCAAGCCTGTGGCGACTGCGATGGAGGACTTCTTCTTCCCGCGAAGTGCTTGGATGCCAGATTCGTCCATTTCGACTACCTCAGGTGCGTGGACGATTTCCACTCGTGAGTCAGTGAGCTGGTGTTTTTTCATCTCTTCTTCGATACGCGTTTGGTCGCCTACGAGAAATACTTTAGAAATATTGCTGTATTTCTTGAGGGCGTCACGTGTGCCTAGGATCGTTACTTCTGGGGCGTGATCTCCGCCCATGGCGTCGAGTGCTATTTTCATAAGTGTGAAAAGTGATGTAGGAGAATGAGGAGTGATTGCTTCGAGCTGCTTGATCTGTCTCTATACTAGCCGACTATGATTGGTCAG